>CALJZV010000498.1 GCA_937983475.1 uncultured Verrucomicrobiales bacterium | reverse complement strand
ATGACTTTGCGGAAATTCTCCCGGTAATACGGCAGGTCACCCAACGTCGCCACCGCGGCCACCTGCCCCAAGCCGTTGACATTGTAGCTGTCGCGAATCTTGTCCAGCGCGGCGATCAATTCCGGGTGCGCCACAAAGTAACCAACCCGCTGAAAGCAGAGCGAGTAGGCCTTGGAGAAGGTGCGGGACACGATCACGTGCGGATACTTGAGCGCGAGCGCCAGGGCGTTTTCCTCCGCAAAATCCACATAGGCTTCATCCAGGATCACGAGCCCGTTCTGCGACCGGCAGAGCGTTTCCAGTTCACTGGTGGCATAGCCGCGTCCGCTTGGCGCGTTGGGCGTGGTGACCAGAGTCAAGGCCGCGTTGAAGCGCCATTTCCTGCCGCGCCGCAGGGACGCGACACTGGGCAGGGCAAAATCCTTTTCAAGCGGCACCGGATTCTTCGCCGCGCCATGAATATCGCCAAGAACGGGATACAGCGAATAGCTGGGCGTGAAATACTGGACCGTGGCCCGATACAACGCCGATTTGGGAACAGACGCCTTGGGCTCCACGAAAGCGCGTGTCGCCAATGCCAGCAGTTCATCCGAGCCGTTGCCGATGATGATGTTCTCGGGCGCGCACCGGTGAAGGCGCGCAAGCTTTTCGCGCAGGGGCTGCGCCGAGGGATTGGGATAAAGGCGGAACCGGGCATCCGTAGCGGCCTTGACGGCATCGAGCACCTTGGGCGACGGTGGATAAGGGTTTTCGTTGGTGTTGAGTTTGATGAGGCCCTTGATTTTAGGCTGCTCGCCCGGCACGTAGCCGTGGAGTTCGCGAACCAACGGTCGAATGAAGCGGTTTAATTTATTCATGGCTGGAGTTACTCGAGCCGGATGGCAGCCGAGCGCGCATGGGCGTCCAAACCCTCGACTTCCCCGAATTTGCTCACGGCCGACAACGACTTTTTCAACGCGCCCCGCGTGTATTCCACCACGCTGGTGCGCCGCTGAAACTGATCCACCGTCAGCCCGGCGAACGACGCGCCCGCGCCGCCGGTCGGCAGCGTGTGACTCGGTCCGGCAACGTAATCGCCAAGGACTGTCGGCGACCAGGCGCCGAGAAAAATGGCTCCGGCGGTGAGGATTCGCTCGGAAAGTTTCGCGGCATTTTTGGCCATCACTTCGCAATGCTCAGGCGCCAGTTGATTGACCAGCGCGATGGCGTCATCCATGTGCCGCATCTGCACCATCCAGCCGTTTTTGGCCAACGCATCCAGAATGTATTCCTGCCGGCTGACCGTGGGAATCTGCCGGTTGATTTCCCTCATGGTTTTGTCGAGAACGGCCTTGGACGTGGTGACCAGCCAGACCCGCTCGTCGCCTGAGCCGTGCTCGGCCTGGGCAATCAGGTCGGCGGCAATGAACTTGGGATTGGCGGTTTCATCGGCCAGCACGAGCACTTCGCTGGGACCGGGAAGAAGGTCCACGGCCACGTGCCCGAACAGCAACCGCTTCGCCGCGACAACGTAGGCGTTGCCGGGGCCGAAAATTTTCTGCACCCGGCCAATGGTCGGGGTGCCAAAGGCCATGGCGGCCATCGCTTGCGCGCCGCCCACCCGGTATATCTCGGTGGCGCCCGCAGCCCGCACGGCATACAACAGCGCCGGATTGATCGAGCCATCGCGCCCGCAGGGTGTGCAAACGACAATTTCCCGGCATCCGGCCACCCGCGCCAGGACAATGGTCATCAACGCGGTGGAAACCAAAGGCGCCTTGCCGCCAGGAATGTAAATCCCCACCCGCTGAAAGGGGTCGAACTTTTCCCCTACTTTGGCGCCCTGCCTGTTTTTCGCCGACCAGTTTTTGCGGAGCGATTTGCGGGCGAACAACTCAATGTTTTTCGAGGCCAGTTCCACGGCGGCACGCAACGATTTGTCCGCCTTGAGCGATGCGGACATCAATTCCGCCTGGGTGACGGCCAGTTGATCGGGGGCCAATTGCGCGCCGTCGAATCGTGCCGTAAATTCCACCACGGCGGCGTCTCCCCGGAGGTAAACCGCATCAACGATGTCCCGGGCGCGCGCTCCGACCGTTTTGTCGAACAAGCTTGAAGAAGCGGTCAATTCGCGCAGTTTTTGGGCGAATTGAGCGTCCGTGTGGCGGATGACATTCATGTGGCGAAAAACTTTCCAGTTCATCGCGCAAAGTGCAAGGTTCAAAACCGCGTGGCGCTGTGTCAAAATACCCGCGCAAAAAATGAACGCCCGCGCCGCGCTGAGACTCCAATTATTAAAGCCTATCTATGAATCCATCAACGGCCTGCCTCCCCGAAAACTCTCATTCCAAAACCACTGCTTCGCCCCGCCAGGCGGCCATGCCGTCCCCCGGATCGCCGCAGAATGACGGGGATTTTGCGGCAGCCCGGCAGGTGTTCAACAGGCTTGCCGCGAGCATAGAGTCGGTGATGATGGGGCAGGATCGGGCCATCCGGCACTTGCTGGCGGCCTTTGCCAGCGGAGGACACGTGCTGTTGGAGGATTACCCGGGCACCGGCAAAACAACGCTTGCCAAAGTGCAGGCTCTCTCCATGCACGCCGGGTTCAAGCGGATTCAATTCCCTCCCGACCTGTTGCCCTCGGATATTCTCGGCGTATCGGTGTTCAATCCGCGCGACCAGGAATTTCATTTTCATGATGGCCCGGTGTTCACCAACGTGCTGCTGGCGGACGAAATCAACCGCGCCTCGCCCCGCACGCAGTCGGCATTGCTCGAGGCCATGGGCGAAAACCAAGTCAGCGTCGAGGGCGTGCGGCGCGATTTGCCCGACCTGTTTTTTGTCATCGCCACTCAGAACCCCGTGGAGTTTCGCGGCACCTATCCCCTGCCCGAGGCGCAGATGGACCGCTTTGCGCTGCAATTCAGCCTGGGCTATGTCAGCGCCATCCACGAAGTTGCCGTTCTGACCGCACAGGAACGAAGCCATCCCATCGAGAGTGTCGAGCCGTGCGTCTCAGCCGCGGAAGTGCTGCGGCTACGCCAGGCCGTCCAGGCCATCCGCATCAGCGACGAAATAAAACACTATATCGTGAGCCTGGTCAGCGCCACGCGTTCGGCGCCGGGCGTTCAATTGGGCGCCAGCCCCCGCGCCTCCATCGCGCTAATGAAGGTGTCGCAGGCGCTGGCGCTGTTTGACGGGCGGGAGTTTGTCGGCCCGGAGCATGTGCATGAAATTGCCGTGCCAGTGATTGCCCACCGGCTGGTGATGGAGCCGCAGGCGAAATTCTCCGGAGCCACGGCCCGCGGCGCGGTGGAAGAGATCGTCCGCCGCGTCCCGGTTCCGGCCTGAATGCGCGCCATTACGCTTCATTTTACGCCATGTTCAGCCGCTACCTCTACAGCAACTACAGGTTGGTCTCGGCGCTGACTCACCGGTTCAGCCATCGCGTGACACCGACGGGCTGGGTGGTGATGGCCTCGATGCTGGTGGCCGCCGCGCTGGGAATGGACACGAATCTGTCCCTGGCACACCAGGCCTTCGCGCTGTTGGGCTGCCTGTTGCTGGCGGCCATCGCTGGCCGGATTCTTCAACGCGGCAAATTCGCTGTCCAGCGCGTGTTGCCCCGCTATGCGTCGGTGGGTGAGCCAATGAGTTACACAGTCCGGGTCGAGAACCGGACGCGGCGCCCTCAACGCGGCCTCACCCTGATGGAAAACGTCCCGGATCCTCGACCAACCTTTGAGGAATTTACAACCACGCCAGAGCCCGGAGAAGAGAAGCGCAACTGGCTGGACCGCACCTACGGTTATTACCGCTGGCAATGGCTGATCCGTCAGAACAAGCGCGCCGAGGTCAGCGAGAAACTCCTGCCCGCGCTGCCCTCTCGCGGACAGGCCGAGACGCGCATGGAACTCACTCCCTTGAGGCGAGGCCTGCTGCATTTGGAAAGCCTCACCCTCGCGTCGCCCGAGCCGTTGGGACTCTTCTGCGCCATGAAGCACATTCCCGCACCTGGCTCCGTGCTGGTGCTGCCCAGGCGCTACCCGGTGCCGCCAATTCAACTGCCGGGCTTGATGAAATACCAGGCCGGCGGCGTGGCCATGGCGGGCTCGGTCGGTGAATCGGAGGAATTTGTCGCGCTGCGGGAATACCGGCCGGGCGATCCGTTGCGCCGGATTCACTGGAAGAGTTTCGCAAAGATGGCCCGCCCGATTGTGAAGGAATTCCAAGAGGAATTCTTCGTCAGGCATGCGCTGGTGCTGGATACGTTTTGCCCGCCGTCCCGGGCGGCGGCATTCGAGGATGCAGTGTCGGTGGCAGCGTCCTTTGCCTGCACGGTGCAAACGCAGGATTCACTGCTGGATCTGATGTTTGTCGGGCCCAAGGCGTATTGCTTCACCTCCGGGCGCGGCGTTGGGCACCTGGAGCAAATGCTGGAAATCCTCGCCTCGGTCCAGCGCTGTCCCACAGAGGACTTTCATTTGTTGCAAAGGATTGTTGTCGAACACGCCGGTGATGTCAGCGGTTGCATCTGCGTGTTCGTGGAATGGGATGAACCGCGCCAGAAAATCGTCGAGCAATTGAAGGGCATGGGCGTTCCGCTGCTGGTGCTGGTGGTGCTGGAGGAAGGCCGCGAAGTGGATCCTGCCACCACAGCCGGCGCGGATCGCTTTCACGTGGTCCGAGTGGGAAAGGTTGGTGAATCGCTGGCTGCCCTATGAAAACGCCTCCACTGCTCACGCTGTGCGCGCTGCTCCTCTGGGGCTGGCAGGCCGAAATGCTGCCCTGGGCCGCGCTCATGGGCGTGCTGCTGGAATTGTCCCGCCTGGTCAGCACACGCTGGGAACTTAGCGACTCGGACCTCAATCGCGTCTGGGACCTCTGCGGGCTTTTGTTCCTCGGCGCGGCGGTCATCATCTACACTTCGGAGGATGTGATGGACGCCTTTGCCTTTGCGCGGTGGCAGCCCTTCATATTCTTCCCAATGATGCTGGCGCAGGCCTGGAGCGCGCAGGAGAAAATCGCCCTGCGCACATTTTCCTGGCTGATGCGGCGCAGTTCCGGCGGCCCCCTGGCGGACAAACGCATCAATATTTCCTTTCTTTATTTCGCTGTCTGCATCATGGGCGCCAGCGCGGCCAACCAGCGCAGCCCTTGGTTTTATCCTGCCATGGCGGCCCTGGTGCTCCTCGCGCTGAAAAGCGTCCAGCCCCGTCGCCTGTCCACGCCCGCCTGGCTGACGCTCGCCTGCCTGGTGGCAGTGGCCGGCCACACAGGACAGGAGCAACTGCGCGTGCTCCAGTCCAAGGTTGAATCAGCGGTGGGCAACTGGCTGGGTTCCCTGGCCCGGGGCCGGATGGATTTTGGCGAGAGCCGAACGGCCATTGGACGCATCGGCCGCATCAAGCTGTCCGGAAAAATTGTCCTGCGTGTCGATTCCGAGCCCGGCTCCGCGCCGCCCCCGCTGCTGCGTGAAATGAGCTTCGACGGCTACCGCAACGGTCTCTGGTCCGCCAGCAAAACAGCCCTCAGCTCCACGGTGGTGGACACCAACGATGCCGTTTCACTCCTGCCTGAAAAAGTCAACGCCAGCGCGGCGAGCATCTCCCGGTATTTGCCCAAGGGACGCGGCTTGCTTGCGCTGCCGCATGGCACGTTCGAGATGCGCAACCTGCCGGTGGCATTGGAAACCTCGCCCATGGGCGTGGCCAAGGTCACAGCCGGCCCGGGCTTTGTGAATTTTACCGCGCGGTTTGGCCCCGGAGAATCCTTGGACGCGCCCCCCGACGATGCCGATCTCGCCGTGCCTGAACCCGAGCGGGCTGCGCTGGCGGAAATTGCCGGGGCACTGAACCTGGATTCCAAAAGCGAATCGGAAAAAATCCAAACCATCGCCCGGTATTTTCAGGATCACTTTTCCTATTCGCTTTACCTGGGCGAATCGCGCTTCAACCGCGCGGAAAATGAAACCGCGCTTTCCCGCTTTTTGCGCGAAACCCGGGCCGGCCATTGCGAATACTTCGCCACCGCCACGGCGCTGCTCCTGAGACAGGCCGGCATTCCCGCGCGCTACGCCACCGGCTACGCCGTGCAGGAGCCGGCTGGCAACGGCAAAACTTTCGTGGTGCGCGAGCGGCACGCGCATGCGTGGACGATGGTATATCGCGACGACAAGGGTGCCTGGGAGGATTTGGACACCACGCCCGCCTCGTGGAACGAAATTGAGGAAACCCGCGCCTCATTTTTCGAGCCGATCTCGGACGCGTTCTCGCGGCTCTGGCTGGAGTTTTCCAAATGGCGCTGGAGCAAGGCCAACCGCACGCGCTATCTGGTGGCGCTTTTGATCCCGCTGGTGCTGTTTTTGGTGTGGCGCATCATTTTCAACAAACAGCGCAGACGCACCGGAAAGGCCCGCTTGAACCTGGCCGCGCAGGCGCCCTGGCCCGGCACCGACTCCGAGTTTTATTTGCTGGAAAGGAAACTCGCCGAGCAGGGACTGGAACGGGCACCCGACGAGCCGTTGAACCACTGGAAACAACGCGTTTTTGCCGCGCAGAAAGTCCCTTCCGATGCACTGGATACCGCGCTGCAATTGCACCTGAAGTATCGCTTTGATCCTCGCGGCCTCACCCCAGCGGAACGGGGCGACTTGCGCGAAAACACCACCCGATGCGTGGAGGAAATGGCCCGCATCCGATAAGCCTCACTTGCCGGTCTCATGCCGCTTGTTTTTCCACCGGCTCCAGCGGCGGAAACAAACCCCGAAGAAGAGCGCGCCGCAGCCATTGACGCCCACCGTGTATCCCAGCTTGTAAGTTCGGCCTGTGTTGTTCGTGGCATAAATTTCCACGTCGTGCCCCAGGGCGAGGCCAGGCATGGCCAGCGGCATCAGCGCCCCGTGGGCCACGCCATGCCAGAATCCCGCAGGCTGTGGGTCGTCGGCAACCCGGTCGGTCAACCGGTGCAGCGTGGAAACCAATAGCATCACAACCATAACGCCCAGCGCGGTTTTTAATACGGGCGTGAATTTACGAGTTTGTTTTTCCATCACGGCGGGAGAGATGCGGACCATCATTCAAAATGCCTGCGGGCGCATTAACCGGTGACTGCGCGACGCGGTGGGACCGCCGTTTGAGGTGATTGCGGCAAATTCACTCCCGGGGACGCCAAAGAGCGCCACCACCGGAACCACCGCACCGTGTCGCGCAATGGATGAATGCGGCTTTTTCTCGAGCGATAAAGGGTCTGCACCGGGACAAATTGCACTGGCAGATTGGCGCGAACAAAGCCAGCAAGCATGTCAGACTCAATTTCAAAGTGCGAGGCCGTCACGTCCAGACGCCGCAAGGCGGGCAAATGCATCAACCGGAAGCCGCATTGGGTGTCGGGCAGAACGCGGTGTAATCGGCGCGAAATCTGCCGGCTCATCCAGCGGTTCACCCACCGGCGCAAATGCGGCATGGCCGCCGTGTCCCCCATGCGGTTGCCGATGACCAGCGGCACGGCTTCATTTGACTGGAGGAACACCGGAATATCCTCCGGCGCATGTTGACCGTCGCCATCCATGCACAAGGCCCAATCAAACCCCAACTCCTGCGCGCGGTTCCATCCAGCGCGCAGGGCGCTGCCCTTGCCCGACGTGACAGGCTGAACGAGCACTTCGGCCCCTGCCTTCAACGCCAGGGACGCCGTGCCGTCGGTCGAGCCGTCATCCACCACAATGACCTTGGGAATCCAGCGGCGCGCGGCAGTGACAAGCGGCCCGATGGTTTCGGCCTCATTCAGGCAGGGAATCACAACGGCGATGGCTTCCGTAGCGCGCATCCATCATGAATACGACAATTTGTTCGGCGACTCCACTGATTTTCCCAGCACGTCTGCCCGACCGCGTCATCCAATCCCCCATGCGCCAACAAAAAAGAAATTGGTTTACTCCCCCGCTGGCGTCGGCTTTTACTAAACGCTGTGACGGATAGCTCATTTTTTCCGGACATTGAAACGCTGCACGCCAAAGGGACTTTCCTCGAGGACCTTCACTGCCGGGCCAGGACAGCGGCCGACCGTGTTTTCGGCAAAACCGTCTTTGTCCGGGGCGTTATCGAGATTTCCAATTTTTGCCGGGAAAACTGCGCCTATTGCGGGATGCGCCGGGACAACAAACAATTGCACCGCTATCGCGCGCGCCTGGAGGACCTGGCCGATCTGATTTTTCATCACCGTCCGGCGTGCATCACCGACATCAATCTCCAGGCGGGTGAAGACCCGGTGGCGGTCCGTGAAATTGCCATTCCGCTCATCCGCGCCATTCGCCGCGAAACGCCGCTGGGCGTCAGCGTCTGCCTGGGAACTCTGGACACCTCTCTTTATGGAGAATTAAAAGACGCCGGTGCGACCATATACATCCTCAAATTTGAAATCGCCGAAGCACCTCTGTATAGACAGATGCAGGCGCCAGGCACGCTTTCCGAACGTTTGGAGAGCATCCGTCATCTGGCCAGTAAGGGATGGAACGTCAGTTCCGGGTTCATCGCCGGGCTGCCGGGCCAATCCAACGACAGACTGGTTGAAAATTTCCGGACCGCACGGGAACTGCCGTTGAGCGGATGCAGTGTGAGCCCGTTCATACCTGGGGACGAAACGCCGCTGGGCGATTCCCCCGCCGCGGACATTGACCTGACGCTCAACTGCATGGCCGCGCTGCGCCTCATGCGTCCCGATTGGGTCATCCCGGCGGTGAGCGCGCTCAACTTGTCGGAGCCGGGCAGCGGCTACCGTCGCGGACTGCGCGCGGGCGCCAACCTGGTGACCATCAACATGACGCCGGAGCAATGGCGCAATGATTACCTGCTCTACAAGCGCGACCGTTTCATCATGACCGAGGAGCGGATTCTGTCCGCAATCTCCGACGAGAAATTGTCCCCCTCGTCGCGCAGCCTGGCCGACTGGTATCGGAGCGTGAAAATCGGCGCCGCGCCCTCCTCCGCCGAACAAGCCAAGCCGGTGGCGGCTTGAATTATTGGGTTCCCTTTCGACGCGCCAGTTCGGTCTTCACCTCCTGGTTCATTTGGTCAAAACGCGCCTTTAATTTATTCGCCACTTCGGGATATTTCCCAGAAACATCGTGCTGCTCGGCGGGGTCGGATTCCAGATCAAAGAGCGCCCCCACCTTGCCATCGTCCCCGGTGTAAACGCCGGGAAATTCGCTCGGGTGTCCCTGCTCGTACTGCGCGATAATCGTCACGCCGTCCGGGCCGCGTTTGTCCACCCACTTTTCATCCGGTGACATGGGCTTGAATTTCCCGCCGGGCCCAGGAGGGCTGCCGTGAAGCTTCCACTTGCCGCTGCGAATGGTCTTCAATTCATCCCCGCGCATGCTGAAC
>CALJZV010000497.1 GCA_937983475.1 uncultured Verrucomicrobiales bacterium | reverse complement strand
CCACCGAGATCTACACTCTTTCCCTACACGACGCTCTTCCGATCTGCCTTAACGCCGCGGCGGTCAGTTCCTCGCAAATCAACCTGACTTGGACCGACAATTCCGGCAACGAGGACAACTTCATTGTGGCGCGGAGCACGACCTCCGGCGGGCCTTACACCGACATTGCGACGCTGGGGGCCAACGTGACCTCCTACAACAACACGGGCCTTTCGGCGAACACGACTTATTACTATGTGGTGCGCGCGAGCAACGCTGGCGGTTCCTCGGCCAACTCCGCGCAGGCCAGCGCGACGACGCTCCCGAATCCGCCTGCCGCGCCGAGTGGATTGAACGCCGCGGCGGTCAGTTCCTCGCAAATCAACCTGACATGGGTGGATAACTCATCGAACGAGAGCAACTTCATTGTGGGACGCAGCACGACCTCCGGCGGGCCCTACACCGACATTGCGACGCTGGGAGCCAATGTCACTTCTTACAGCGACACCGGGTTGGCGGCCAGCACGACCTATTACTATGTGGTGCGCGCAACTAACGCCGGCGGATCTTCGGCCAATTCCGCTCAGGCCAGCGCCACAACGCAATCCAACATTCCGGCGGCGCCGAGTGGCCTGATTGCCACTACCGAGTCGGCCACCTCCATTCGGCTTAACTGGACGGATAATTCATCGAATGAAACCGGTTTTACGGTTTCCCGCAGCACGACCTCCGGCGGGCCTTACACCGATGTCGGAACCGTGGGAGTCAATGTGACGACCTTCACCAATACGGCGCTCAATCCCAGCACCACCTACTACTATGTGGTGCGCGCCAATGGTTCGGGCGGCAATTCTCCCAACTCAAACCAAGCCAGTGCCACCACCCAATCGGTTGCGGATATCATCATTGACAATCCTGCGGCTCAATTGACTGGAACCTGGACTCTTGCTACCAGCGCCGCCGATAAATATGGCGTTGATTATCGTTACAAGTCCAAAGGCACTGGTGCGGCCTTCGTCACCTTCCGTCCCACGATTTCAGTGGCCGGCAACTATCAGGTATACGAATGGCACTCTCAGGGCAGCAATCGCACCACCAATGGGCCGGTGATTGTCTCTTACAACGGCGGTTCTGTGACCAATTTTGTAAACCAGCAGATTAACGGGGGCAAATGGGTGGCTTTGGGATCGCCGGTCAACTTTGCGACCGGCACCAACGGTTACGTCAGGATTCCTGACAACTTCCCTGACACCGTTTCGGGCCGCGTGATCATGGCTGACGCCATCAAACTGGTATTTGTTCCATAACCGCGTCAGGCATAGATTGAAAACCGCAAAACCGCGAGTTCGCTCGCGGTTTTGTGTTTTTTAGGTAGATGATCCGAAGCTTAATCTTTATTTGACCGATTACAGAACATCCATTGAACTGGAGTGACATAAAGATGAAACTGTTCTCCAACCGGGCGGTTAAAATGGGTGCTAATCCAGTAATTCAAAGCTTTTGAAGTATGGATAGCTCCGGCATCCACCGTCCGCGGAACGTCGATTGGAAACGGGCTGCTGCGTTGCTGTATGGAGACTGGGGCACCAGTAAGGCTTATGTCGTGGGATTGGCATTTCTCGGCCCGGTTGCGCTGAGCGGCGAGCGCAAGTTTTTGTTCACTTCTGGGTATCATGCTTTGCCTGTCATTTTTGCGGTCTGTGTTTTGACAGCCTTGGTGGCCTACAATTACGTGCTGGTGTGCCGTCATTTTCCCGACGGCGGCGGCGTGTATTCGGCTGCTCGGGGACAAAGCCGCTTTCTGGCCGTGATTGGCGCGCTGCTGCTGGTGGCGAATTTTACGGTGACTGCGGCGTTGAGTGGCTGGGCGGCGATGGTTTATTTCGGGGTTCCATCCAACTATATCGTGCCAGCCACCGTTGCGCTGATTTTAGGCGTTGGCGCGATGAATGTATTTGGTCCCAAGCACAGCGGGAGCGTGGCCATTTGGCTGGCAATGCCGATGGTCGTGGTGGTGCTGGCTGTTATTGGCTTGAGCATTCCACACCTGACATTGGCCAATCTGGACCATCATTATGCCCCCTTCAAGGAGGAGTGGATTGCGTTCACCGGGGTGATCCTGGCTTTGAGCGGCGTGGAGGCCATAGCGAATTTGACCGGCGTCATGAAATTGGATCCGGGCGCGACAATGGACAATCCCCGCGTTGTCAAAACAGCGACGCGTTCCATCGGATGGGTGGCGCTCGAAGTTGTCATTGGCACCTCCTTGCTGGGTTGGGCAATGCTCTCCCTTCCCAAGGAACTGGAGCCGGAGATTCTGGCGCGATACGAGGACATGCTCCGCTTTCTGGGCGAGCAATATGGGGCCAGAACTCTGGGACCTGCTTTTGGAAACATGTTTGGCATCTTTGTGGGCCTGGTGGTTGGGTTATTGTTGGTAAGCGCGGTCAACACGGCCATCGGCGCGCTCATAGGGCTTATTTACATGATGGCCCGGGATGAGGAGATGCCGCGGTCCTTCTGTCGCTTGAATCGGCATGGCGTGCCGCGCTGGCCGCTTTTTACGGCGATAGTTCTTCCCGTCCTCACGGTGGTTTTTTCTCCGGGATTGAATTCGCTTGCGGGCCTATACGCCATCGGCGTTGTCGGGGCAATTGCGGTCAATCTCGGATCCTGCACCTTCAATAATCGGCTCAACTTAAAATGGTTTGAACGTGGCGTCATGGCCATTTCATTCATTGTTTTATTTTTCGTCGAATTGACCATAGCCAAAACCAAGCCGGACGCTCTGTTCTTCGCTTGCTGCGTTTTAGGATTGGGTTTTGGATTTCGAGGCTATGCGCAAAGGAAAGCCGGATTGCGCACATTAACCGTAAGCGAGGAAGTGGCCGCGCATGTGGCGCCAGAATCGGTCCCGGAATTCCGTTTAAACCTCGCTCCCGGACAGGCAATCCTGGTGGCAGCGCGAGGCATGACCCCTGTCTTGCGTTTTGCGCTGGAGGAGGCTCGCCTCCGAAAAGGCTCCTTGTATGTGCTTTACGTCAAGGAACTGGCTGTGAACCTCCTTGGCCCGTTACAGCCGACGGGCCGTCCGCGATGGCAGGATGATCCCCAGGCTGCTGAGATCATGTATGCCATGCTTGAATTGGGGCGCCAAAATGAAGTGCCGGTCGTGCCCCTTTACGTGGTGAGCGAAAATGCCGCATCCACTATCCTTGATTTGTCAGCTACGCTGGGCGTGGACATGCTAATTCTGGGAGCCTCTCACCGCATCCGGTTGGCATCCCTGCTCAAGGGTAATGTCGCGACAGAAGTGGCAAAAAACCTGCCCGAAAACATTCAACTGATCATTCATGGATAAGGGGTTCCTCTCGCGGTCAAATTAAACCTCGGTGGTCAAAAAAAACCACGCCGCGCAAAGAGCGGCTTGTGCCGAATTTTTTAAAAACCTTAAAAATAAAGGGTTTTTTGATTGTTCCTTCTGAGGATTCGCCAATGGCATCGCTGTTGCTAGAGACCCCGAAAGTTAGTTCGGAACCATAAATTTATTCATCATATCTATGAAAAAAATTGAAGCGATCATCAAGCCGTTCAAGTTGGAGGAGGTCAAGGATGCCTTAAGCGAAGTCGGCATCGAAGGCATGACCGTGGTGGAGGTCAAGGGATTT
Source organism: uncultured Verrucomicrobiales bacterium (assembly GCA_937983475.1). Classification (GTDB taxonomy): domain Bacteria; phylum Verrucomicrobiota; class Verrucomicrobiia; order Limisphaerales; family JACDHS01; genus CALJZV01. Next base: position 5,701 of record CALJZV010000497.1, on the reverse strand, counting down.
GGCCGTCAAAAAGGCCACACCGAAATCTACCGCGGCAGCGAATACACTGTGGACTTCCTTCCCAAGATCAAAATCGAGATCGTCCTGGGCGATGGCCAGGTCGAGGCCGCCACCGCGGCCATTGTCAAGGCGGCCAAGACCGGCAAAATCGGCGACGGCAAAATCTTCGTATCCTCCGTGGACGAGGCCATCCGAATCCGCACCGAGGAAAAAGGGGAAAATGCTGTCTAATGATCTTCCACACCAGCCCGTGCCTGAAATTCACATTTAATCTCAAACTTAATTCTTGAATCCCAACATGAAAAAAATCCTCTCACTGCTTGTTCTGGCTGCCGCGTTGTTCGGCAGCACCCTTATGGCGCAGGACGCGCCCATTGCCGAAGCCGCCGTTGCTGTCGCTGAGGAGGCGCCGACCCTCGATTCCGGGCACACCGCATGGATGATCACCGCCACAGTGCTGGTGCTCTTTATGACCCTGCCCGGACTGGCCCTTTTTTACGGCGGCCTGGTGCGCTCCAAAAACGTGCTGTCCGTGCTGGTGCAATGCTTTGCCATCGCCAGCGTGATCACCATCTTATGGGTTTTTTATGGCTATAGCGTCGCCTTTGACGCCACCGGCATGGAGGCTGACACGGTCAACCTGAATTCCTTTTTCGGCGGCATGGGGTTGGTGTTTCTCAAAGGCATCACAGGGGACACCATCAAGGGCAGCATCCCCGAGTCGGTGTTTCTGGTGTTCCAAATGACCTTTGCCATCATCACGCCGGCGCTGATTGTCGGCGCGTTTGCCGAGCGCATGAAGTTCGGCGCGATGCTGCTCTTCAGCGTCATCTGGTTTTCGCTGTCCTACCTGCCGGTTTGCCACATGGCGTGGGCGGGCAGCGGCGCGTTGTTTGCCAACTGGGGCGTGCTGGACTTTGCTGGAGGAACGGTTGTTCACATCAACGCCGGTATCGCCGGGTTGGTGGCCTGCATCATGGTGGGCAAGCGAAAAGGCTACGGCAAGGAGCCGATTCCGCCTCACAGCGTGACGCTGACGGTGGTCGGTGCGGCCATGCTTTGGGTCGGTTGGTTTGGATTTAACGCCGGCAGCGAACTGGCTGCGGACGGCGTGGCTGGCATGGCCATGCTTGTGACGCAGGTCGCCACGGCCACTGCGGCGGCAACGTGGATGTTCATTGAATGGTTCAAGCGCGGCAAGCCGACGGCAGTGGGTATTGCCACCGGCGCGGTCGCCGGCCTGGTGGCCATCACGCCCGCCTCGGGCACCGCAGGGCCGCTGGGCGCGATCCTCATCGGGTTTGCCTCGGCCAGCATCTGCTTCATCGCCGCCACCAGGATCAAGGCCATGTTTGGCTATGATGACAGCCTGGACGTGTTCGGCGTTCACGGCGTGGGTGTTATTGGCGGGGCGGTGTTGACAGGTGTGTGCGCCAGCGCGGCCTTTGGAGGAGCAGGGTTGGCCGAAGGAGTGACTATCGGCTCCCAGGTGTTCGCTCAGATCAAGAGCATCGTGGTCACAATTCTCTGGAGCGCGGTGGTTTCGGGTGTGGCTCTGTTCCTGATTGATAAGACCATCGGTCTGCGGGCCAGCGAGGAGGTTGAAACCGTTGGCCTTGACCTCGCCGAGCACGGCGAAGAGGGCTATCACCACTAAAAAATCAAAAAGTCATTCAATCTCTTGCAACTCTTGGATGCTGTGCCAATATCGCGCCCCTGACGCCTGTTGGCACAGCGTTCCAATTTATCAACGAAAAACAAAAAATAACGACAACTAACTATGGCAAAAAACGAAACAGCAAAGGCAGCGACCCCAAAGGGCGCCATTGATTTGGCGCGCAAGTCCGGCGCAAAAATGGTGGACATCAAGTTCGTGGACACCTTCGGTACCTGGCAGCATTTCAGCGTTCCCGTCAGCGAACTGACCGAGGAAGTTTTCGAAGAAGGCTTCGGATTCGACGGTTCCTCCATTCGCGGATGGAAGTCCATCGAGGCGTCCGACATGCTTGCGATGCCCGATCCGGCCACCGCGTTCATTGATCCCTTCTGCGCCGTCCCGACACTTTCCCTGACCTGCACCATTGCCGAAACCGGCACCAAGGAGCCCTACAACCGCGACCCGCGCGGCATCGCCCAGCGCGGTGAAAAATATCTGCAAAGCACCGGCATCGCTGACACGGCGGTGTTCGGTCCTGAAGCCGAGTTCTTCATTTTCGACAACGTCCAGTACGACTACAAGAGCAACGGCAGTTTCCACAGCGTCGACTCCGAAGAAGCTGCATGGAACACCGGTCGCGATGAAATGCCCAATCTTGGTTATAAGATTCGGCACAAGGAAGGTTATTTGCCCGTGGCTCCCACGGACACCCAGCAGGATATCCGCACCGAAATGTGTCTGCTGATGGAACAGCTTGGCATCCAGGTCGAGCGCCAGCACCACGAAGTGGCCACCGCCGGCCAGGCGGAAATTGACTTCCGCTTCGGCACGCTGGTCAAGACCGCCGACACGATGATGCTCTACAAATACATCATCAAAAACGTGGCCCGCCGCCACGGCAAGACCGTCACCTTTATGCCCAAGCCGCTCTACGGCGACAACGGTTCCGGCATGCACACCCATCAATCGCTCTGGAAGAAGGGCAAGCCGCTCTTTGCCGGCAACGAATACGCGGGCTTGAGCCAGATGGCCCTCTACTACATCGGCGGCATCCTTAAGCACGCCAAGGCCCTGTGCGCCCTCTGCAATCCGACCACCAACTCCTACAAGCGCCTGGTGCCCGGCTACGAAGCCCCGGTCAACCTCGCCTACAGCGCGCGTAATCGCTCGGCGGCTATCCGCATCCCGACCTTCAGCGAAAGCCCGAAAGCCAAGCGCATTGAGTATCGTCCGCCGGACCCTGCCGCCAACCCTTACATCTGTTACACCGCGCTGCTCATGGCCGGTTTGGATGGGGTGCTCAACAAGATCGAGCCTGGGGAGCCGATGGACAAAAACCTCTACGAACTACCGCCCGAAGAACTGGCCAAGGTGCCCCAGGTGCCCGGCAGCCTCGGCGAAGCGCTTGACGCTCTGGAAAAGGACCACGACTTCCTGCTCAAGGGCGACGTCTTCACCAAGGACTTCCTCGAAATGTGGGTGGCCAACAAGCGCAAGGAGCACGACGCCCTGCGTCTGCGCCCGCATCCGTATGAGTTCTTCCTCTACTACGATGTGTAGAAATTAAACCGCTCCTGCGAGCGTGAACCAACGGCGTGGAGGTGACTCCACGCCGTTTTTATTTACCCATAAGCGGGATGGGGGAGCAGCTTGGTTAAGGCGCGGGTGTTGGGAATTGCTTACAACCCCACAAACTGCATGCCCAGCCGGATCCAGAGTGGAATGGTCACAAGGCTCACCACCGAGGTGCTGATCACCGCGCGCACCGCCATGGACGCGTCGCCGCCGTAGTGGCGCGCCAGGATCACGCAAAAGGTGGCCGAGGGCATGGCTGCCTGGATGACCATGATGCGCTTCAATTCGAGGGAAATGGGAAGGAACTTCGCCAGCAACAGGAACAGCACTGGCATCACCGCCAGCCGCAGGAAACAGGAGGCCAGAATTGTCCGCCATCCGTGGGCGGAATGAAATTCATGCAGATGATCGGCGATCATCGCGCCCACGAGGATGATTCCCATCGGCACGGCGCACAGCCCCAGCATCCGGGCGGTGATCAGCACGAACTCCGGCAGCCACTGGTGCGCGTTGAGAAAATTCAGCGGCACGGCAACCAGAATCGCCAGCACCGGCGGGCTGAAAAACTGCTTCCATCCCTTGCCGCCGGCTCCGCCCAGCAGCGCGATGCCAATGGTCCAGAAGGAGATTTCCACGCCGACGTTATGGACAAATAAAACCCCCAATGTCTCGCGGTCAAAGAGTGTCGTCACCAGCGGCACCGGAATGTAGCCCCAGTTGAAGATGCCGATGCAGATGGCCAGCGTGCTCAGATGCTTGCGCTCCCTGAACCCGATGAGTTTCCCGAAATACCAGCCCGCCGCCATGCCAAGCGCCACCGCGCCAAAACCGATCAACGGCGGCCAGATCAGGTTTTGCGGCTGCTTGAGCGCCTCGTTTTTGATGATCGAATCGAAGATGAGCGCCGGCGCCAGCAGATTGATGGTCACCCGCAGCATGCTTTGGTCGGCCTCCTCGGTGAGCCAGTTCCATTTCCGCATGAGGGTGCCCGCCAGCATGATGCCAAACACCGGCAGCACCGCGGTCAATACTGTGTAAAAGGCGTTCATGGATGACCTCTCACCGGCAGAACTGCTCCAGCAACACGCGCAGTTCAATTTCCTGGAGGCGTTCCAGCAGTTCGATTTGCCGTGAGTCCTTGCGCTTCAGCGCCGCTTCGCACGCGTCCACAAAGGCCATCGGGTCCCAGCGGTTGCCCGGCAGGAGTTGGCGCTTCAATTCACCGGCGCTGTTGTTGTCCAGGAATGCGATCGCGCGCCGGCTGATTTCCGGAAAGCTGGCGTGGCTGCCGACCCGGTTGAACCAGTATTTGGCGTTCCAATAGTCGGGCTCGCGCCGGTGTAGGATGCCGTGGAGAAAACTGCCGTCTGGTGTGTGAATTTCTTGCGAGAGCGAATGCGATTCGTCCAGGTGATCGTGCCAGAGAAAGACCAGCGAGCGAATGAGGCTTTGTTGCGTCGCGCTCAACCCGGCTTTTGGGAAAATGAAACCGAGCTGTTTCTCCAGCTCAGGAATGGAGAGGCGGCTTTGGCGCGGCTCGGGCCCAATCGAGGGCAGTTCGCAGGTGGCCAACAGCGGTTGGATTTGGGCCAAAGTGCCTGAAGTTTGTTCGTTCACAGCGCCCCGAGCGTAATCAAAAAGGCCGGGCGCTCAAGCGCGGTTTGGCGGGGATTTTTACCCCGCGGATTTTTAAGGATGTATCTGTTCGAGCAAAAGCATGTCGGCGCCGTGTTTGATCGGTATTCAATCCGTGGCTGGAACTCATCTGCTCGTCGTCTCCGGGTAGCGCCAGACCCAGTCGCCGTCCTTTTCGTCGAACAGGGTTGTTCCGGGTTTGCCGCCGTCATCGGTTTCGTTCCAGCCGATGGAATACAACAAGAACGTCCCGTCTGCGACGCGACGGTATTTGTAGGGTTCGCCCGTGAGCACGTCATTCGGCAGCGGCGAAATGAACCTTGGTGCCAGCGTTTCCAACGTGTCCGGGAATTGCCCGTGAGCCAGGCGGTAGCGTTCCAGTGCGCAGGCGATGGCAGCCTGGTTGGCGGCGGTTTGCGCGGTGGCGGCGCGGTACAGCGTTTTGCTCAGGGCCGGCAGGAACATCGTCACCATGAGGCGGTGTTCCAAGACCGCTTTGATGCCTGTGCTGCTGGCGATTTCCGCCTCGAACTTTTTGGTGTCCGCCTTGAGTTGGTGAAGCGGGAGTTCGCCATTGGCCACATCCTCCAACCGGTCAAACTGCGTTGCGAAAACACGGCAGTAGCTGACTTTCTCAAAATCAAACCAGCCTCGGGGGAAAATCAGTGAATGTCCCAGTTTTTCAAGATTTGAATTATCCACCGCCACGGGATCGACGAATTCTCTCAATCGGTGCCTTTGGCGTCCCAAATACTCCATGGCGGTGATGGCCCCCGCGCGTTCTCCATCCATCGCCCGTTTTACGTCAGCCACACAATTCAAGCGCTGAAGCTG
>CALJZV010000496.1 GCA_937983475.1 uncultured Verrucomicrobiales bacterium | reverse complement strand
TCCCCTATGATCTTCGTTGCCGGCCAGGATCTTGTCCACAACGCTTATCTCTGTGCCGAGCGCTTGGTCCAAGGCGTCTCTGTCGTCGTAACTCCGGCCCCTGAACCCCCAGACCACCCCTCCAGACCCACTGCCAGCCGTCCAGACAGGCTTCACCTTGATGGTGTTCCCGTTCCATTGTTGCTCGGCGAACCAGAATCCCGCCGCCTCTTCTACGGTGGCGTCAAAATCGAGCACATCCAGCATCACATCGTTCGCGGCCAGCTCCACGGTGGCTGGGGCCGCGCCGTTTGTTGTTCGTGGAATCATCGCCGCCGCCGGAATGTAAATCGTTCGGTAGACCCCGGTCCTGGAGGTGACGGCCATATTGTGACCAAATACGCCAATCACCTGGAGCACTCCCGTGGACGCGTTGGACGTCTCCACCACCGCGACCGGTAGGCCATTCTTGGCGCTGCCCAGGGAGGCGTCGCTCTGGATATAAAGCACTTCTCCTTGGGTCCAGCCCGAGGTGTCCACGTTAGGGATTCGCCCCGCGACGTGGACCGTCGGGTAACTGCCGATGGCAGCGGACCCGTAAATCAGGCCAATCGCCGGAATCGATGCGCTGACCGCCGACAGCGACCATGTCGGGGCGCTGCTGCCGCCCATGGCTAAGCCGACCGCCGTGAAGGTGCCCGCCGACCCCAGTGCACCAGCATCGTTCACAACAAAGTCGTTATTCGTGTCGTTGTATTTCAGGGGCGGGGCTGCCGTGAGGCCTCCGCCGCCGCCGCCAGACCCTCCGCCTAACATCCCCACAAACCACTTACTGAGCACGTTGTCGTAGATCGCGATGGCCAGCTTGTTGGTGCTGTCGAGCGTGACGTCGGAGCCGTCCTGCGTCACGAGGTTGCCGGTGCCGTGCTTGAGCACCACGGTGCGGTCGGTGTGCTCAGCCCGCAAAAAGAGCAGGCCGTCGCCCCCGGCCCCGTTGATCGTGTCAAGATCGTCAGTGGCCCCGTCGCTCTCCGTATCGATCCGGTGGTATTGCTGGGTGACGGTCACGACTCCCGTGGCAATAGTCAACTCGCTTGCGTTGACGGTCCGCCCCGTCTTAAGCCAGTTGCTCAGGCCTGCGAGGTGTGCGGTCAGGTGCGTGGCGAGGCTCGCCTCCGCCGGAGACGTGTCAGGCGTCCAGATTTGGCTGGCCCAATCAATGACGAGCTGGTCGCCGTCGATCACGCCGGATCCCGTGTCGAGGATGCCGACACGCCACACGGCGGAAAACTTGTCATAGACCCCAAAGGCGATCTTCTGTGCCGAGTCCAGGGCAATGTCGGCCCCGGTGGCGCACTCAATGTTGCCGGTGCCGTGTTTGATCGTCACCACCCGCGAGGAGTGCTCGGCCCGGAAAACCACCAGGGTGGATTCGGTCGCTCCGCTGATCGTCACGAGGTCGTCAGCAGCCGCCTCGCCCTCGGTATCGATCCGATGGAAGCCTTTGGTCACCGTGATGGTGCCGGTCGAAATCGTCAGCTCGGTGGCGTTCTCCATTCGCCCCGCCTTCAGCCAGTTAGAAATCCCGGCGAGGTGCGCGGTTAGGTCGTCCTCGTGATCGGTCTCAGCGGGCGTGACGTCCGGCGAGTAGACGTGGTCCGAGTAATCGATCCCCAGCTTGTCGGCGTCGATGGCGTCGGTTTGCCCGCGCAAGTGAGAGTTCGCGTGAGCCGAGGCCCCAGGATGAGCGGCCCAGGTGCCGTCTCCTCTCGCCCAGAGATTCACATCGCCGGGGATGTTCGCGGTCAAAACAAACGCCGCGATGCTCGCCGTGGTGGCGTAGGGGCCGAGGGCTGCGGCTCGGGCCGAGATGATCTGCTGGGCGCTCCACAAATCCTCAGCCCCGGTGCCGACATCGTTGATGACGCGGTGCTTGGTAGCGTTGTCGAGGTGGGCCCGAAGATCGGCAGCCGTGACCTCGTTCACGTTGCCGTCATCCAGCTTGACGTCGCTGTTCTGGGCGTGGCTCGATGCAGCGCTCGATGTCACCGTGCCATGCGCCGCGATGAGTGCGTTGACCGCGCTCGCGAAGTCTGAGATCGTGCTCGAGGCCTGGGTGCCGGTATGGTTGGCCCTGGCGAGCACGTCGGCCAGACTCTTGCCTGCATCGCGCAGGGTGCGGTCATTCCCGGCGGCCTCGACGAGATTGCCGGACACAAAAACCGTCCCGCTGCTGACCCGGTTGAGCAACTGCGCGGCGACAAACGTGTTGATCCAGGCGGTGTTCGCGGCCTGGGTGGTGTTGTCGTTAGGGTCGCTTGGCGTCGGGATCGTCGGCGTCCCGGTGAAGGCCGGGCTGGCTAATGGTGCGACGGCCTGCCCATTGATAAACAGGTTCTGAAAATAGCCCAGGTTGAACGGATTGGCTGGGTCGCCAACCACTCCTCCGACGGGATTGCCACCGGAGTCCCGGGGCGGCAGAAGAACTGGAAAAACTGGAGCTGGCATTGGCTTAATTAAATGGGTTAAAATTTTGCGCGGGTTGAGCTCAGGCCGCCCGCGTCAATCATGTTCATCTCAAGCTGCCGGACCCGCTGGTCTAACGCAGCAACCTCAGCGGAAAGCTCCTCCACTTTTGCGACGTTCTGGGTGCGTCGAACCTGCTCTTCTCGGGTATGCACCACCATCGTCGAGGTGGTCTCGAGCTGTTTGGCGAAGTTGGCGACGTCGTTTTTAAGCGTCACCAGAGAGGCATGAGTGCTCCAGGCCCACCCAAACGTGCCCAGCAAAACCGCCAGAATGAGCGGCATTAGCAGCGTCACAATGGCCAGCGTGATTGATACGCCAAACACAAACCAACGCGGAATCGGCTGATTGTCAGCGCGAACAACAGTCGCCGGGGCCTCGAGTTGATCAAAACTATGCAGGGACATGATTAGGTAGTAAGTTAGTCGTTTGCGCCTCACTGCTTGGTTCCGTGGGCCCGAATTTTGGACCAAAGCGCTTGACGGCCCGCCAAGCAGTGACCCTTCGGCCATTCACGCCCTGGCGCTCCATGAGGGCGAGGAACTGGTCGGCGGCCTCGAGATGGTTGAACGATTTTGGCTCCCCTTCGACCCACCATTCTTGGGGGATCCGGCCCTCGTGCTTGCACAGCATGTCATGCCACAATGTCGCCAGCGGGCTTAGCTCAAAAGGGGCAAATCCGCGATCCCAGAGAGCTCGCGGCACGCTGGCAAAATCCCACTCAATTCCCTTCGGGATCGCCACCTTTCCGAGACGCCCAGGCAGCTCGAGCACATAATCCTCCTCAAGGACCCGCATTGTCCTTGCCTCTTTGCGCCGGAATAGCTTGCCGAACAGCCGCCGCGATGGGCTGTAGACCGGCGGCAGCTGGCGATTCAGCGGCTCCGGCAAAGGATCTGGCAGGTAACTGATCATGACTCGAGGAAGTATCCGGCTTTGAGCGTGTCGCCGGACTCGGGGAGATTGGCCCCCAGGAGGGTTATCACGTTAGGAAGTGTCGCAGTGAAGTCTGTCACCGGGGCAAGGGCCTTGCCCTCCCAGATGACCCAAACTGCAGACGTGTCTGCAAAATTACTCGGCGCGGTGAATGCCTGATTGACTCCGTCCTTGGTGCCGACGAGGTCCTGAAGGGTATATTTGCCCATCTCCGGGTCATCGACCACGAGATGCAAGTCCCCGACGTCGTCGCCAGCCTCCCAGCTCGGGTCGTCATTGAATGATCCATCCAGGCCGGTAGGCGAAACCGTGAGCTCGCCCTGGCTGTTGAGCTTGCGCCACGCCTGGCCCTGCGCCATCCGGTCGGGGATTTCCGGGGCAGTGCCAATCCCGCTCTGCTGCCAGAGATAGGCAGACGAGTTACTGCCGGGAGTTTTGGATGGATCTGGTTGGCGTGTCTGCATCTTAGCATACAAGTTGATCGGCGGATCCAACCGGGCCTGCGTTCATGATCGCAAATCGCATGCGGACGCTCTGGACCCCGGTGTGATCTTTTCTGACCTGCTTGGTCTTGTGGGCTTTCTTGACCTGGGTGGCGATGATCTGGTGCGGCTGCTCGGTGGTGGTGCGCTTGTCCCGGGTGCCGGTGACGGTCTGCGTCGTGGTCCGGTCCACCGGTTGGCGCGTCGTTGTGCTCGAATCCAGGCTGGCATTGCGCGTCTGCGTGCTCTGGTTCGCCTGCTGAGTCTGGCCGTTAGTGGTCTGGGTGACCTGCTCGGTCCCCCGGCTACTGGTCACATCGACCTCTGTATTGACGACTGGCATGGTTAAACGTCCTCCCAGGTTTTCAGGGTTTTGGCCGTGTCCTTCCCGCTATTGACCACGCCGACCCGGGTGCTCGGGTGGCTGATGGTGCGGGCGTTGTTGGTGGTGGTGGTGGCCGGGCCGTGGTTCTTGGTGGTGCTCTCGACGACGAGCGGCGTGGAGTCGGTCGTCGTGGTGACCTTGTTTTCTTTGTCGCTCTCCGCCGTGGTGATCTTCTCGGGAACGTCGGTCGTCGTCGTGGTGGTGACGTCCTCCGGCTGGTCGCTCTCGGTCACGTGATCGATCCCGCCCGCCGTGGCCACGTAGGAGAATTCGAGATCGAGGTAGCGCTGGCCACCCTCGTCGGTCCCCCACTGGCAATTCACCCCATCAGCCTGCTCCAACAGCATCCCTTCATGTCCGGCCCAGAGCAGGTCGTAAATGATGTCGCGGAGCTCTTCCTTGGAGGTGATGAACATGGTTAGAATCCTCGCTTGGTGCGGATCAGGTGGCGGGTGTTGGCGAATTGGTTAGGCAGCTCAGAGATGCGCCTGCGTGCCTCGGAGGCGTCCTCGCGCACCATCCGGGTGCGCTCCTTGTCGGAGTTGTCCCAGAGCGTCGAGCTGGTCAGGTGGCCCAGGAACAGCGGCAGCAGATGACTGTGGCAGCGCTCATCAGGTTGCGGCAGGGTGAGCGGGTTGCACTCGAGGTGATCGACCGTGTAGGCCCGGGCCAGCTGGTCGATGCTCATCTCGACCACCAGTCCGCAGAGCGGGATCGGGTCGAAGCGCAGCATGAAGACCGCGTCGTCGGAGGCATCGCGGCTTTCGCCGACGTGCTCGACGGTATAGGTGCTCGGGTAAGTCGCGGTGCGCCGGATCCCGGACGTGCCGTAGAAGCCCTCGTAGGGCGTGGCGTGTTGAAATTGGTCGATAGCCCCGGAGGTTCGGCCAAACTCGCCGAAGTCCTTCGAGACCCGGGTCAGCTTGCGGCTCGAGCCGTCCTCGAGCCGGGCTGTGACGTTGTTGACGGCCCGCTCAATCGACGTGTCGAAGATCGCCCAGACGTCCGAGTAGACGGTCGCGTCCGGCGTGGTCTCAGTTCCCCGGTAAGGCCGGAGCAGCGTGGTCGTGTTGACGATCTCGTTCCAGCTCGGGTCGCCTTGGAGCTTGACCGCCTTACCGCGATCCTCGTTGGTAAACGGCTCGCCGGAGGCGACCACGGTTTCTCCGTTGAGGATGTCCACATTGGCCACGGTCGCGGGAGCCGCGAGCTGGTGCGCCGCGTTAGTCCTCTTGAGCTTGTCTGGGCCGAGTTCGAAATATTGCTGATTGGCCAGATTCAGCTTCGCGACGAGATCGATGGCGAACTCCGCCGGGATTTCGCTCGGGTCTGACCATTTCAGGTAGGGCATCGCGGCCTGGATCAGTTGCGCAGTCGTCATGATTCCCTCCTTGCTTCACTGGGTTCGGTGAACCCTAGGGTGGCCCGGGCTTCGTCTCGGGCTTCCTTGAGCGCCGCGAGCTGCGTCTGGCCATTGTGCCAGCTCGAGCTGCTCGCGTATTCGTAGCGAGCAATCGGCAGCAGGTAGAGTTCGACGTATTTGTGGGGCACCTCGAGCAGGCGGCCTGATCCCTCCTCGAGGTCGCAGGCGTCGTATTTAGGGGCCTCGGTCTCGACATCCACCTCGACTACCAACGCCGCGTTCGGGTTGGGCCACAGCTTGAGATTGACCTGGGCAGCCTCCTCGGCAGCAAGTCGCTTGCGGTCGATGAAATACACGCACGGCGTGCCCGACGGGGCTAAGCTGCTCTGGAAGCGGTCGTTGTATTTGACGAAGTTAGCCCGGTTAACCACCTCCCTAAGCGGAGTGCCTTGGACCACAACCGGGCCGATCACTGTCTGAACGTCAGCGTCCAGGGTGTAGGTATCGGTCCCGGCCACCGTGTTGACGGTCTTGGTGACCCGGCGAAAGAACTCGCCGCCCGGGGCCGTCCACATTTGCTGGAAGGCCTTGGTGACGGCGGTGGCCGCTTCGTGGTGCTCGCTGGCTGGAACCTTGGTAGGATCCGTCGCGCCGACCTTACGAAGCAAGTCCTGCTTTAACTCGAACCCGGTCACTGGATTTCTTTCGCTTGGCGGCCTTCTTGGCTGCTGGTTTTTCCACCTCGGGCTCAGGCTCAGCCTCAGGCTGATCCATCACCTCGACCAGCCGTGGGGTGATCGGGTGAGAATCGAGGTAGTCCTCGTAGCGCCGGGCCACCAAGGGCCATGCGTTGTTGAACTCCTCGAGGCTGAGCTCGCGCCCCAGGTAGACATGGGCCTCATGCTCGTCCATCCAATAGAACTCGCCCAACCGCGAGCCGTAGCGGCGGTTGGTCGAGCCGTGGAGGAAGATGATGCCCTTGATCATGGTGAAAATGGAGAGGGAGGAGAGGTTAACCCTCCCCTCCCCCGCCGGGTTGAGATTAGCTGTAGGACGGATCGATGGTCACACCCGGGTATTTCAGGGCGTGGACCAGCATCACGTAGCCAGGGCGGCGTTGCATGCGGTCGCGGCACGGCTCCTGACCGAAGTAGGAGCGGACGAACACGTCACGCACGAAGCCGTCTTCCCAGGATTGTGAACCACGCTTGTTGCGGAACTTGCCATAGCCACGGCGGGCTGCGCAAGCACCCATCAGCAAGGTGTAGCCATACGGAATACCCCGCTTATTAGTGAGCAGCACAAGACTGCCTTCGGGATGGGCTTCTGTATTTTTCGCGGCGTCCCAGACGACGTCCCCGATCTTCGTCGAGGCCGTCCCGGAAACAGCAGCGGCAAGGCGTCCACCGGCTCCGGTCCCGGCGTTGCCGGTCTCGTTCTTGGTGGTCAGCTTCTGGCCGTTGTTCGTGTCGCAGCGGTAGAAACCCCACTTGCCTTTGTCGGCTCCCGAGAGGTTGTAGACAACCACGTAGAAGTCGTCACCGGACGGCGTGATGGAATCACCTTCGATGAACTTGTAGGCCCTCTGAGGGAACCACTTGTAGAACTCGATCCGGTTCTTCGTGCTGTTGGCGGTGTTGCCGCCACCGAAGATGTCCTGAGTCGTCGTGGCGCTGGCGATAGCCTGACCTAGGGAGGCTTTCGCATTGATCGGCGAGCCGATAGCGCCCACGCCGTCGTGGTCGATGTCGTTATGCTCGACGACGCAAGTGCCGTCCACGTCGCTGTAGCCACCGGTGAAGATGTAGTTCGCATCTCCCCGGTTACCCGCGTTCTTCAGAATCGCTTGGTATTCGGCGTCAAGACGCAAGCTCTTACCAGCCGTGGTCGAAGGAATTGCGATGTAGCGTTTGATCCGGTTCTTGCCGACGCGCCCAACGGTCGCGGGCTTGCCGTTCAAGGTGCGCAACACGGTGTTGCCCTCCACGATGTCGCTGTATTTCAGCGTGTCGTCTTTTTGCAGGTCGTCGATGGTGGCGCGGCCCGAGCCTACGAACGTGTTCTCGGCGTTGCCTTTCTCGCGGAATGCCATCCAGAGCTTTTCCGTCTTCTGGCGGCCCATCCACTTTCCGAGCATCTCGGGAACGCCTTCGACGAATTCTCCGCGCATACCGAGCAGCTCTTCATAGCGCTCCAGGAAGCGGGTCGCATGGCGCAGCACATCGACTTTCAGTGAGTAGTCCGCGATCTCCCACGCCTCAAAGTGCGTGTCGTCGTGGAACAGCTCGTCGCCGTGGTGCGGCTCAGCATAGAGGCCAGACTTGACGGTAAAGGTGATTTCCTGACCGCGACCCTTGGAGGTGTCGGTCTTGACTTGCACCGGAGCGTCGGTCCGAGTGCCTTCGAATTGGCTGAAGAAATCTTCACCCTCCTCGAACATGTCGCAGGTCTTTTGCCAGAGCTTCCGAATCGAGCCGGGAGACTTGGCGGCTGCGCTCGCCCCAGTGTTGGGGCTGTCGATTGAATAGTTAGTTGCCATTTTGGGCTTAGGTTAGTCGGTTAAACATAACCCAGCCACGAGCGCCAGCGTCAGGACATCAGCTCGATGAGCTTGTCGTAGTCATCGAGCGAACTCATGCCATCCACCAGGGCGTCGAACTGGGTTTCGGTGTTTTGCGTGCGGGACTTCCCGCTCGCGGGTTGCAACCCTTTGCCCACAGGTGACGGTGACGTTGCCGACGGCTTGTCGGAGCTCACGGGAGTGGCAGGATTCGCCCTCGATGGCTTAGCTGGCTCGGTAGTGCTCTTGCTTTTGGGAGCGACTCCGAGTTCGGCGGCGGCGAGATTGGCGATCAACTGAGGCTTGTTGGCGGCACCGAAGCGCGGGTCGCCCAGGCGCTCCCATTCCGAGTCGATCTCGCTCATCCGCTTGGCGAATGGGGAGTCATGCTTGGCGGCGTCCGGGTAGGCCTCGATGACGACCTGCTCGCTCGAGCGAAATTGCTCGTTGAAGCTCTGGTCGGCCCTCGTGGCCTGCTCGGCGACGAGCGGGCGAGCATCGACTAACTGATCGATTTGCTCGTGGATCTCGTCGAGCCGGGCGAGGTCAAGATCGGCGGAGGCAGCCTTCCGCTCGTCTCGCAACTTGGCGAGCTTGGCGTCGATCTCCTGGGTCGTGCTGGGCACGCCGTCGGGGATTTGCGGCTGCTGAGCGCTCTCGGTGCCATCGCCGTCCGTGGAGTCGGCCTGCGAGCCACCCAGCTCGAGTTTGGCTTTCTCCATCGCCTCGGGGAGCGTCATGTCCGGGTTGGCCTGCGCAATTTGCAAGGTCCGCTCATCGAGCTCGTTCTTGGCTTTCAGACGACGCGTCTTAAACGCTTCGATCTCGGGCTCCTCGACCGTCTCTTCGGCCTTGGGAGTCTCAGTCTTTTCCTGCTGCTCCTCGGTTGACTCCGGCTGCTCAGACTGCTCGTCGGCCAGCTCCGGTTGCCCTCGCTCCTCTTCATCATCGGCGGCCTCTTGGCCAGCCTCCGCGACAGGTTGCTCGGCATCCGGGTCGGTCACGCGCTCGTCTGGGTCGATGTAACGACCGTCAGTGGTGATGGTCTCGTCAGGATCGGCATCCAGGGAAACATCCCCATTCATCACCGCATCCCTCAGATCGTCATAACCACCAAGGTCATCAAAATCGGCAGCGCCATCGGCACCCGTGGATTCAGGGTTAGGTTGATCAGCCTGGGTCTCCCCGGCTTCCGTTGCTTGGACTTGGTCTTCGACGGCCTCCTGGCCGGTCTGAGATTCGTCGCTCATGATGCCCGTTATGCCGGACCTCGCGAGCGTTGCAAGGCTTATTTTACCACGTTAGCCGATCTCGCACGAAGTCGCCTAAACTTCCTTGCGTGGCCAAGGAGCCCAATGGCCATTGAGGTCATTGAGCGAGGGGATGCAGTGGTCGCCGAGCGTGGCCCCGATCCGGGCATATTGCACCCCGTTCGGGCAGCGCTTGAGCACGGTTCCCGGCAGAAAGGTCGGCGAGTCCGGGTTCCCCTCGTAGCGATAGACTCGGGTCAGGATGATCACCTCGGGAGGATCGGCCTCGTCGAGGATCCCCTCGCAGTCCCCGGTGATGTCGTCGAGCAGGATGGCCATGCCAGCCACCCTGACACAGCCACCCTGGCTGCACAAGTCAGCGAACGGTTGATTTGTGCAAAAAAACCGTTTGACAGGCTCGTCCCTCACGCTACGCGCACGCAGGCGGGCACGCGCGCGGCTACCCTCTCTACCTTCCCCTTCGGACCCCCTTATAAGGGGGTTACCGCGTAGCCGCGCAATTGGTGCTTCGCGTAAGTTGTAACTCACTGAGCATCAACACCCGAAAGGGGGATCGGAGGGGCTTTCAAGGGGGATCTGGAGCGAAGCGGAATATTGTCGGACAATCTGACAAAAAGAGGATGTTGGGCAACTACCAATTAGCCAGCCCTGTCGCTCCTGCGTTTTGGCTTTGACGCAATGTTAGTCCTGGCCTACCCTGGTCGCCTGACTGCCTTAGACAAGGGTAGTTGGGGTTAACATTGATGACGAAGAGCGCGTTTTCTGGTTTGCTCGCTCAGAGTCGCTGAAAGCACGTGGCCCCGCTCCGGGTGGAGCGGGGCCTTTTTGCGGTGTTAGGTTCGAGCCGCTGAAATTTTCGTCTTGCTTGACTTTTCCGCAGCCTGTAGTATCTCGCAGAAACTCGCACGAAGTCACCACCCTATCATGCGCACCATTCGAACCCTACTCCTGGCCACGGTCGCCGTCTCCATCGCGATCAGCGTCTATGTCAGCAGCGGAGGATCCGCCCCCCTCGGTAACCACGGTCCTGAGCGCTGGATCGGCGCGGCGATGGCCGCCTGCCTGTCCGTGTTTGGAGCCATCCTCTTCTACCTCGCCCTCAGAGCCTTCGTATCCCGGGCACTGCTCGTTGGCCTCGCCCTGCTTCTCGGCTGCCTCCTCGCAGAGACCTACCCGGCTTTCGGTGCATTTATGGCCTTTCGCAACGCTCAGTTTGCCGAGGATAACCGGGTAGCCGCCGAGCACAAGGAGGCGGCCTGGAAAGAGACCCTGGCCTCCCTGCAAGAGCGAGCGCGAGCAGCTGAGCAACTTCCCCCGGAGATCCTGCTGCTCGACCAGAAGATCGACGCCAAGATGACCGAGCAGGCCGATCAGGCCCAGCTTGCCACCGACATGGACAACGATGGCAAGGGTGGCAACGACCACCTGATCCCCGGGCAGAAAACCCGACTCGTCGCCCTGGCCGACCAAATGGCCGAGCTGCGAGCGGATCGACAAGCGGCCCAAGAGCGGCACAGTGAGCGGATCCGGGCCGCGCAAGCTCGGGTCGATGCCCATGAGAGCACCCGGACCGAGACGGCCATCGAGACCGCCGAGAGCGAGACCGGGGTCCACCAGATCACGTTGCTGGCCGGAGAGCTGCACGAGCTCGGCATGTTCGAGAGCGAGGGCAAGGCCCGGCTAGCCTGTATGCTGGGATTCGCGTTCTTTTTCCAGGTCGCTCAGTATCTCGGCGTCGTTGGGCTGGCGTGCTGCCCGCGCCCGGCGCTCCCTCAGCAGGTCCAGGTTATCGACCCGGACGATGGCGGATGCCGCATCGAGCAGCAGGCCGAGCCGGTCGCACGGCTTGAGGAGCAGAAGGGCGATACCACCTCCGGGGGCGGCATCATCATCCCGGAATACACGGTCGATGTGGCCCGCACAGCCCTCCGGGGACTGCACCGCGAAGGCGGCCTCCCGGACGTGACCCGCGAAGAGATCAAATTTTTGCGCCGCGACGGCTGCGAGCGACTCATCAACCAATATCACGAGAAGGTCGCACCTTTTCTCGCGGCAGCCAGTCAACTCAATCCCCCCTCCATGCCCAAGGCCAAGGCCGCCTAGGCGTAAGCCCGACGATCACCCAACCAAGCCACCAAACACCATATGACAGACAAAGAAATAGAACTAGCCGACGGTCTCCTGAACAAAGCAATCAACGAGGGGGACGTGGTCAAGCAGCACACGCTGGTGAGCAGCTACCGCGACCTGATCGAAGCCTCTACCCAGCGCCCCTCAGCACCGGTGAAGAAAGCAGCAGCATCCGGGAAAGGGAAGGAGGCCGCCACGAGTTAATTTTTCGGCTGAGAAAGGCGAACCCAGCCCGGGCCCCGTAGGCCGCGCACACTAACATGCATCCCTTGAACTCTGTCGGCCAGAGACCTCTACACAACGAGGCGATTCCAGGTTCGACTCCTGGCGAGGGATCCCCAATTGCCGAAAGGCCCCATGAGGGCCCGCCCAGCTCCGACCCAGTCACGGAGGAGACGGCGGGCCCTCTCTCTTTTGGCTCAGTGTGCGCAAACAATCCGACGAGTTCGCGCTCGATAGACCGGGATTGGCGACCATGAGCCCCTACTGCCTGCCAGATTTTCAACCCAGTCTCCAGTTGATGGTCTGGGCGCTGTCCCCCTGGATCGTCCTTATCGCGGCCCGCATCCTGGCATGAGCGAAATTTTCCTAGGGGATGAGTCAGCTACTCCTTGCCGGATCCTGGGCGATCACGAGGAGATCGAGGCTGGAGACTTTCTGCTCGACCACCAAGGCAATGTCCAAGGCCCTCTCCCGGGAGACTGGGCCGAGATTGGAGCCAAGGTCGAGAACTTTTCGGGAGCGCAGGCAATCTACCGCCGCATCCCGCTTGATGAACTAACGCCACGATGAGCCAGCACGACAACCAACTCGAGCCAATGGGCCTCCAGCCAGTGATGCGCGATGGCGTGCTCTGCTGGGAGTCGCCGGATCCGCCCAACCAGGGAACCAAGGAACCCGTCGAGATTGAGCCTCACGGGGAGATTGATCTCAATGCGCACCTTGACGACCACACCTACCCATGCCCGAAAACGACATCAACCTGATCACCGCCGACCTCGAGTCGGTCGTCGAGGCCCTTGAGAACGCTCGGAGCGTCTACCAAAGCCGGGACCTCTCCATCGCCCACACGGAGGCTGAGAACGCCCTTCTGCGCCTCCAGAAATACCAACGCGAGCAGGAGACGACCCCAGAGGTGGCTCCCATCAGCGAGTGAGGCAGGGTCAATGCCGCGACTGCGACTTCGTCGGGATGTGCGATGAGCACCGGGTCGAAAATGCGATCATTGAGCCGACCATCCTGCTCTGCAAGCGTTGCCACCACCGCAGACATCGCCAGGGTCGCGGGCTTCCGGCCCCGAATTACTATTACGACATGGCTGGCGCGGCGATTGCTCGCTACGCCCGGCAGGTCTATCTACACGAGCAGCGCCTCACCATCGATAAATGCCCATGACCCTCGAACTACAGCCCCTCCGCCAAACCGACATCCATACCCGCACCGTCGAGGAACCCGGCGAGATCATCGACCACGTCACCCTGATGCCCCGGGTGATCCGAAAAAGCCAGGGCGTGCTCAAGATCCTCCTCGAGCAGGAAATCCCCCCGGACATGCCCGAGGAGCAGGGTGAGCAGATGGTGAGGGCGGCCATCGAGCAAATCGTCTACGGAGCGTCCAGGGAGGCCTTGAAGGTGCTGGCCGAGCAGATCCGGCACGAGCTCCAGAACAGCCGACCTGCGCCCTCTTACGCTACAGTGCAGCGCATTGAGGCGGCAATTCTCGCTTTTGAGGCCTTGATAGGCCCCCTCCCTGAGGCGGAATAAAGAGCGCCCAGCCCAAAGAAAAACCTCGCCGGTCAGCCTGGAGGACATGCAGAGCTTGGGCAAGCTGGCGACCGGCGAGGCGGGGTATGGATAAACCCTGGCAGAGGTTAGATCAGGGCCCTAGCAAGTCAACCAAAAACGCCCCACCGGGCGAACCCGGCAGGGCGCTGGCCCATCAACCACGATTGACCAAATTTATCCGGCGTTGAACGATTCGAGGAGCACCTTTTGGCTTGGTTGGTTGGTTAGAAATTGGTGCGACTGGTGCGAGCGGATGATCAGGGCCCGGTTTCCCGTCCGATCCTCCCAGTCTCCGGGTGGTTATTTGGTTGGCGCGATTGGTTTCGCTGGTTGCACCCATCATCAGGACGTCTCCCGAAGCTTGCCGGGCTGGGCTTGGGCCCGTTCCCCCACTTCTTCCAAGGTGCGGTCGGCTAAGCCAGACGCAGGGGCCATCTGGGACTCGGAATTCTCTTGGTCAATTTTGGCGGCCAACTCATCGGCCATCATGATCTGCTCGGTCAGCACGTCGTGCCGGGCGTTGTAGTCGGAGGTGATCAGGTGGTTTGGCGGGGTAGGTATCGCCCAAGGCGGCCCCCAGAGATCCTCCCAGCTCTCGTCGAGCCGCTCAATTTCCTGCTCGAGTCCCGCGATGTAGCGCGGAGCCCACTCGGAGTCGTCGAGGATCATCTCGCGCATTTCGGCTTCGGTGTAGATCGTCATCAAATTTCAGTCATTTGGTTTAAGGAAATAGGGTAAGCAAACCAGAGCAGGCCTGGGGTGGATATTTGCGCCTGCGCCGTGGCGATGGCTCGCCCCCGGCTCCGTGCCCACACGTTGCGGGCATGGACCGGGGATTTGGCCTTGCGAGGCTCGCCAATGACGCGCCACAGCCTGAGTTCTGGGTGTTCGGAATGAATGGCCTGCATGATCAGATCGCGGAAGGGGCGAGCAAGGAAGGGGTTCCGGCATCGATGACCTTGACCTCGTCAAGATTGAGGTTGACCCGGCTGGCCACCCGCCACGCGTGGAACGCCTCCGGGTGGCTGTAGTGGAGCTGCCAAGTGGCACCAGCCTCGAGGTGAGGCTTGCTGGTCGTCCGAGTGAAGACTCGGTAGCGATGGACGAGTTCGCCGGGATTTGGGCGGCGAATATGCCTCGAGCAGCGCTCCGACCCAATGGCCCCGGGTTCGTGGTTCTTGACGACAGGGTTGCCACATTGAATATCGATCACCTCGCCGGTTTTATTGCTCCGAATATCGATGACGATCTCGCCGATGGCGAAGGTGTTGGGTTCGTAGGTCTTGGTCATATCAGTGTGGTTGATGGTTGATTTCGTTGACGGCGCTATCTAATCACATGATCATTTTTATGTCCATTAAAAAGTTTCCACTTTTTTCATTTGGGTTTCGGCCCAGGCTTTCAGGTGCTCGGCCCGGCGCTCCGTGGTGTTGCTGTAGGTCCCATGGATTTTACGCTGCTCCTGGGCGTGTTTGCGGGCCCGGAAATCCCACGCCATGGAATCGATACTCTCGATTCGATCTGCCAGCCCATTAAGCTCATCGAGCACATCGCCCTTGACGCCAAACAGGTGTAGACGGACGCCTTCCGGGAGGTGCTTGTCGAGCTCGCGCAGGATCGTCAACAATCCCTCGGGGCCATGGAGCTTGCGCCGACAGACGCTGCCCAACCCAATTACTTCAGGCAAACCCTCTCGCCCAGTGGTCTGAGCGGCCATCTCGAGGCCGTAGAAGCACTCGACGTAGTCCCCGGCTGTCCGGCCCTGGAGCACCGGCATTGGGTCCGGGGTCAGGTTGTCACCCTCGCCGCGCCACCAGTCCAGCTCCTCGAGCGTGTCACGGTAGCTTTCAATCGTCAGGCTCATGCGCTTAGCGACCTCCTGACGGTCGGCGGCGATCTCCTGCTCGCAGCAGTAGTCCATGGCGCTCCACCAGCTCCACAGGAAAAACGGCCAGTCGCACATCGCCCCGCCGCCCTGCGTGACCACAAACTTGACGTAGTCGCTGACATCCCAGCGGTAGCCGCCCTGCATCATGGCGACGAAGCCCGCGCTGTCGAGGGCGCTGTTCGTCAGGTAGGAAGCGTCCCCGGGCTTGCTCTTGAATCGCTCGCGCCGCTTATCCCAAAGGCTTCCAGCGCTCACGAGGCTGGCTCCGGTGGTCGCGTTGACGGCGTCCATCAACCTGCCCCTCGTGCTGAAGGGCAAACCGATGCGAATAGTTGGTTTGGTGTAGGTCATTCTGGTCTGTGGTTGATTGCTATGCTCATTAATATGGCCATGAAAAGAAGTCAACCAGTTTTTAGAAACCACCCGGACCAATCCCCTCGATGGGGCGGGTTGCGGTTTCTGGATCCCGGTAGAGCCGCTCGAGGTCGATGCTTTCCTCTGGCGTTGGGATTTCGCTGCCCTCGAAGGCGGTGATGCGGCTCCAGTGCGTCACGCCGGGCGACTTGGTGACCCGATGGTAAATTTTTCCGTCGAGCCAGACTTCGGTGATTTCTCGGATGATGGTCATAATTTTGATCCTAAGCTAAATCCAGTGCTCGGCCTACCTTCGACGTTGACCAGCACGCGGTGGTAGTTTTTGCCGCCTTTGGTGACGGCTGTCGTGAATGAGTCAATCTTCATGGGTTAGTTTGGTTAAAGCCGCGATCACGCCAGGGATCTCCGTGTTGGTCACAAAGATCGCGTCATGGGTGTTTATTTCGGCCTCCAGGCCTTCGGGATCAGCCGGAGCCGTGCCGCGCAGCCACGCGCCCGTAAGCGTGGGGTAAATCCAGCATTCGCCTGCGACGTTGGCCCACTTCCTGGGTCGGACATCGATGCGCTTGATCTCCTGCTCGGGTTCGGGGAATTTCAGCCAGTCCTGGGGAATGGCTCGCCGGACGCGCCCCTTGATGACCACATCGATCAGGCTGATACCCTTGTCGGTGTAGACGCTGACGATTTCGCAGGGCTTGCCGTCCAGCTCATAATCGCTGGGGTAGAGCTGCTTGAGCGTGTCGAGTCGCTCCTGACCAACGAGCCGGTCGAGGCCTAAGTCGATAATGGCGATCCGGCCTACAAGGTTGGTTTGGATGGTTGACTTACTCATTGGGCGGACTGTTGAAATCGAAGAGTTTCGCCAAGTGCGGCGGCGGCGTAGGTGGGCTGAAGCTCGGCCCGGAAAACGCCTCCTGGGCGACTTGACTGATGTGCTGGGCCATTTGCAAGTTCTCTGGCGTGGGCGTCTTCATGAGGTGATCGCACACTTCGGCGAGGAGGTGCCCCAGCAGCTTCAGGTCGTTGTGCTGCCGGTAAATGTGAGCGCCCATCGAGCTGACGCAGTCCTCGAAGAATTCGACGGTTTCGCGGGCCTCCTTAGCTTCCTTGAGGGTGAGCGAAAGCTCGTCTTTAATTGGGTCGTTCATAGGTATTTGCTATAGGTTTGGAATTCGCGCTCGAGGGCCTCGCGGACCGCTGGGGATCTGATGCCAGATCTGATGCCAGATCTGATGCCAGCGCTTGTTGGTTTTTCGGAGCCGATTGGCGGCCCTCCGATTAGCCTGCATCCAGGCGCAGATGCTCTCAAATCCCCGGGCCCTCGCGATGCGAAAGGCCCGGGCCCGCTCCCGGAAGTGGGTGGTCATGACAGTTTCTTGGTTCCGGCTGGTTTGTTGACGTCGTATTCGCCGCCGTGCTTTTTGCCCTGAAGAAACGCGCTCGAGTCAAAATTGCTGCGACAGGAGCGGGATCCTCCCTGTCGCAACTTGACGCCCTGTGACTCGGCCAACCAATGGTCGGCACCCTTTCGGATCGCCAGGGACTTCTCCTGCACGACCAGGGCATACTTGTCCTCTCCGCTGGTGAGTTGCCCCTGGCTCTTCTGGTGAGCTCGCTCCAGGCCATTGACGAATCCCTCGCAATAGCTCGCCCCGGAACCCCGGGCCCAGCCGCCGTGGTAGAGCTGGCCCATCGTGGCGATAGCGTGCTGCAACTCGGTGAACAGGTCAGCGGCGGCCTCGCAGTCCTCGTCCGGGCCGTAGAAGGTCAGCTTGTTGGCCTTGGAGGTCCGGCCCGCTTCGTTCAATGCCAGCATGCTAGCATTGTCGTTCGGGTTGACCCGCCGGTAGCGACCTGTCTGGCGATACCATTTGACGGTGCCGAGGAAATCGCAGATGAAGTGCCCCAAATCGGCCTGCCATTGGGTCAGGTTGGCACCAAAGGAATAGGTGGAACGCTTGCTGTATTCGACCTTGCTCGCATCCCAGGAGCCGTCCTCGGCCTGGGTGACGTCCTCGCGGGTCAACTGGTGCTGGGCCAGGATCCGCTCGGCGGCGGCGATGGCCTGATCAATCTCGTTTTGGCTGGCCCCGCTGTTCTCGTCGCCCATGGCGAGCAGCTTGCGGACTTTGTCGATGGCTTTTTCTTGGTTGGTCATATCGGAGTGTGGTTGATGGTTGCGCGGGGCCTGGAGGCCCCGCCAGTTTGGTTAGAGGCTGCCGTTGAATTTGAAATAGTGCGCCGTCGTCAGGACATCGAGGCGCTCGTCGGCGGTGTAATCAGCAACCGCTTCGCCGGGGCCATTGCCCAGGACGAAGATGATTTCGCGACGTTCCTGCGGGAAGCCCTGCTTGATGACCACGAGGGTAGATTCATCCACGGCGCAGATGGCCCGGGTAAGCCGCATCACAACTAGGCGCTTGAGATGCTTGCCCTCAGGCTCGATGAATCCCTCTCCGTCGTTCACTCCCTTGAGAAGAAAATCCTGTTCCACAAGAGCATTCAGGAAGGAGGCGACCTCAAAGTGATACGGACAACTATTGGTCTCGATTTCCATGAGCGCCTGCCGGAATGCCTTGTAGTCGAGGAAATCGCAGGCCGCCGCGTAGATTTCCCGGTTGTAACTCTTTACGGTCAGCCGAGGTGCGCCGTCCGCTTCGACGTCGATGTTGAATTCGAGGCCTCGCTGATGAGCGGCCTCGCGGATCTTTACGGTGATGAGTTCTTGGAGTTTGGTCATATTCAGATGGTTGATGTTACGCCGACAGCTCTAATGCATGATCATTTTTATGTCTACAAAAAAGATTCACTTTTTTTCCGGGGTGCTCATGCTAGGGTGTTGAGCATGCCCAAAGACCGCTCTGAATCCAAATCCTGGTGGCCGATTTGCCACTGCTGCCAGCAGCCGGTCGAGACCGTCAATGAGATGCACATTCCGGGCCAGGATACGCTGTTTCGGTTCCGCTGCCATGGGGAGGTTGAATTGCGCGATGGTCATATTCCGGTAGCCGGGCGGATGGATCCGGCGTTTTTGCCCAGGGCTGAAGCTGAGATCGCGGCCTAGTCCCATCCATCGAGGTGCTCGGCGATGAGTAACTCGGTCATGGCGTTAAAGAGCAGGTTGCGCCGCCGTCCCACGTTAGCCACCATGCCGCCGACACGCAGATCGCCGTCGTGCAGGATGCAGGCAAACCGTTCCCCGGGCAGGGTGGCTTTGAGCAGGCCCCTCAAATCGCGCAACTCGTTGAGGATCTCGTCTTGCGAAGCCCCGGAGGTCACGGTCGTTCGGCCCGCCTCGGTTTCCTGCGAATGGGTCAGCAGCCAGTTAGCAAGGAGCCGGTGGTGCCTTCGGCAGCGCTCGCCCCGACAGAGGCGCGGGTGATTGCTGTCCAGAAACGTCGTATCCCGCCGCCAGATGATCAGAGTGGCGTAGAGATTACTCAGGACAAATGGGCACCCAGGGTCTTGGTTGTGGCCGACGGCTTCACCGAGGGCCTGCAGAGTCGCTGTCACTGCGCCTTCGAGGGCAGTATCCTGGTCATCGCCCTTCATTACCGCAGGATCCAGGCAAGGATGAACCCCAGGGCGATTAGCCCAAGAACGAGAAACTCGCGCCAGCGCTGGGTCGCCGCGCTCAGCTGAGCTGGCTCGGCCAGGGCGAAGGCCAACTCGGTCTGCTCCTCGTAGGCGTCGGCGTAGATGCGCTCCAAATCTGGCGCGATGCCGTGATAGTAGACGTCCTCCAGCTCCGGGTCGGCTTCACCGAGGGCGTCGATCTGCTCCCAGTAGCTTTCCGGGAGCGGCTCGCTGACGAGGCTCTCCAACATGGCCTGCCGCTCCGGGGAGCGCGTTTCGACGTCGAGGACAACATTCCGGGCCAGCCGGATGTCCGGCTCCAGCTCATCGGCCAGCTCACAAATCATTTCGGCCTCGGTCGGGTAACGCTCGAAGCGGTCGATGAGCCGGGTGGCGATCTCATCACCATGGTAGGCGATCAGGGTGGTCCAGTATTTTGAGATGTGGGCGCTCATTTCTGCATGGCATCGATGACGTCCTCGGGCAGGATGTGGTCAACGTAGCGGTGGGTGGTGCTGATCGAACTGTGGCCTAGGCTCTTGCTGATGACGCCCAGGTCATGCTCCTTGCTCTTGAGCATCCGGGTGGCCCCGCTGTGGCGCAGGCCGTGCGGGTGGACGCGCTTGTTGATCCCGGCCTTCTTGGCGAGCCGGGGGAGCAACTTTCGGAAGTAGGAGGAGTCGAGCTGGTTTCCGTAAGCCCGGGAGCTCGTGCGGCAGAACACCCAGCCGGGGTCGCCCTTGACGTCCGAGAGCAGGCCCTTGCGGATCTCGAGCCAGTCCTCCAGCTTTTCGACGACAATCGGGGCCAGCCCAATGGTGCGGCGCTTGCCGCCCTTGCCCTTTTGCACAATGGCTTTGCCACCCGGGAGATCCAGGTCCTTGACCTGCATGGTGAGCGTCTCAGAAATGCGGCACATCCCCCGGCAGAGCATGTAGAGGACGGCCCGGTTGCGGACGCCCGCGACCGTTCTCCGGTCGCAGGCGGCCACGAGCCGCTCGAACTCATCCTCGGTGAGGATGTCAACGTCGAGTTTGGTTCCTCGGGTATTCCCTTTGTGCTCCTTTTCGGTCATGACGCCAACGGCAGGCTGACCACGTCAGCCTCGGCAAACATCTCCTTGGTCACAGTCACCGGCAAGGTGTCGCGACCGTCTTTCTCAAGGTTTTCTTGCCAGAGTTCGCAGAATTTCTGGCCATACCACCGGGCGTCTTCGTGCCGGACGAAATCGCGGGTTTCCTGCCGCCGGAATCGGCCCGCGATGAACTGGAACCGGTAGCGCGGCTGGTGCTCCTGGCTTGTGTGGACCGGCGTGATGACCACGCGGGGCGGCAGCTGCCGGGATTTTCTCTCTTTGGGTTCCGTTTCCTTACTCATGCGGAAATCCCCCCCTCCCCCTCAAGGACGTCACGGATGCTACAGCGATACCCCTCCCCGTGCGAAACGATATTGAGGTCCAGAATCTGCTCGGCCAGATATTCGCGATCCGCCCGGCTATCGAGGTCGAGCCTGCCTTTCTGGTCCTCGATTAATTCCTGGACCCGGGTGAGTATATGGTGCATTTCGATCATGTGTGTCTGTAGGTTAGGTCGCGATGGCGAGCACTTCCGGCTCAGCATCGACAACGGGTTTGAGCGGGACATCCCAGCCATCCTTGTTGACTGGTTGCCCGAAAGTTTCGCGGCGGATGCGCTTGAGCGCGGCGCGGCCTTCGTCGGCCATCGTCCGTAGCTTGTCGGCGTCTTCCGGGGTGCAATCTGCAAGGATCCCCGGCTGAGGGAGCAGGCCCTGGCACTCAATCAGGTGCGCGGCCAGCTCACATTGCCGGATGAGGGTTTCGGCTTTTTTCTCCATGGCTTTTCGTTTGCTGTGATGTTCGGCTTGGGTCATTGGTTAGAGTCTCTTGATGCGTCGTAAACCGCCTCCTCGACGATCAGGCTGTTGAAGATCTGGGCCTGTATGGCCACTTCGAGCGCGAAGATTTCTTTCCAGGCCCAATCTCCGGGGGGAATAGCGCCAAAATCACGATGCTCTCGCAGGATCATCTGGGTGATTTCCCGGGCGACCTCGATCTTGCCCTGGTAGCGTTTTCTGGCGTACTCCGTCATAGCGCGATCTCCAGGGCGGTCGGCAGCGGGTGCTCATAGGTTTCATCAAAGCGCCACGCTGGGCCCTCTTCGGAGTCCACCGGCTGGAATTTCTCGTGCATGGCCCGGATGACGTCGTGCAACTCCGCGTCCCCGGGGCAGCGCTCGATGCAAGTGGTCGGCTCCATCTCCAGGCAAAGAAATCTCCGGCGATGATAGGAATTTTGCTCCGTCGAAATCCAGCAGTCGCGCCGGGAGCGAGTGATGTTGGTGGCGTCCAGGATCACGACCCGGTGGCCCGCCAAAAAGAGCGAATCGACCATACGCTCCGCCAGATACCAGACCAGCGGCTCAGCCTGCTCAACGAAGCGCTGGCCGTGACAGGCTAGACGAATCGCGTCCGGGTTGACCACCGGAACACCCTGAGCCATGGCCCAGGTGGATTTCCCGGATCGAGGCAGTCCGACCGTCATGATGAGAGTCGAGTCGCAGTCAGGGACGATAGGCAGCCGCCGAGCCGCGTTCCAGGAGGCCTTGGCGACCCGCTCGGCAAATGTCTCAGTATCTTCGCCAGGGCCGGGGCGCATGCCGCTGCCAGTGTTCCACCACCAACGGTCTCTGGGTTTTTCAGGCTCAGGCATCAATGCCCTCCTCTCCCTCGCTGGCTTCGCGGGAGGTCTCCACAGCCTCACGGATCGACTTCTTGCCCTCGAAGCGCAGCCGGGCGAATTCGTAAGCGAGCGGCACGACACAATTCTCCCACTGCTCATTGTGCTCATGCTTGAGCAGCTTCTCGCTGAGCTTGCGGGCGCTGCCTAAAATTTTGGCGGCATCCGATCCGCCGTGCTTGGCGATCAGGTCGGTCATTTTCCCGGCCCAGAAGGCGTCCTCGAGGTCGGCCATCTGCTTGCGGGTTGTTTCGAGCTCGCGCTGGGTGTAGCCGCCTGCTTCGCGAGCGATCATGTCGCGCATCTCTGGAGGCAGCTGGTCGAGTGGTAGTTCTATGGTGTTCATTTCTGTTAGTGGTGTTCGGGTGAGTGGATTTAGTGTTAGAGTCACGCTTTTGTAGAAAAGCGTGTGTAATATGCACGGGTTTGCAGGGCGTCAACAAAAGCGTGCCACTTTTCTTTTTTCCGCATTCCAGAGATAATTATAATTATGGATTCTTAGTTGGGGATTTCGATGCCTTGTTTAGATGGCTCATGCGCCGATTTGCGTTTCTCGATCTTCCCATACCTTCATGGTGTAGGTGACAAGGTAGAACACTTCCTCTTCGTCCGAATTTTCGAGCAGGTTACTGATCTCGGTGTCGGCATCGTCATAACTGATATGGGTTGAGATCAGCTCAGTCCCATCATCGTTCCAAATGGCGAATATTTCGTGGGGGTTCATGGGGAATTGGCGCGGGATCGTTTATTTGGCCTTGAGCAGGGTCCACTTCTTACAGGGGCAGCCGACCAGCCTGCCCCAGCCCACATTTAAAGTTAGGCGGCAGTGAGGTTCGCCGGGTTGGTGATCCGGCCCAGGCGGTAGCGCCATTCACGGCCAGGTCCGGCGGTGCTCTGAATTTCGTAGCCCTTCTTGCGCAGGCTGCGCAGGCGGCGCAAGCCTTCGCGCTGACCGCTCGCGTCGATGATCTCCTGGGCGGGGTGCCATTGATTGTCGCTCAGGAGGCGCAAGATCGCCTGCTCGGCTTCGCTGAACTGGTTATAGTCTTTCTCGGTCAACGTGTTGAGACCGAGTTCCGGTTGGGTGGCTGTCATGGGTAGTAGTTGGGTGGTTAGGTTTGTCCGGCCAGGAGAACGCTCCCGGATTCAAACGGATTCGTTCCGACGGTTGGTCGGGATGGAATTCAGGGGCTGCCGGAGCCTTCGGGATCCGGCGCGTCTCCAGGTAGCGCGGCTCCGGCGCTCCGGGAATGCTGACGCCCGGCGCGTCGTTGCCGGGTGGGACCATTTTGCGGATGAGATGTTTGAGGCTCATGTCAGGTCGCTGGGAATCACGCTGGTGGCGGCGCGGCTGCCGAGCTCGCGGGCCGCTGCGATGACGCGGTCGGGATCGGGATCAAAGCGGTAGCCCTCGCAGACTCCGCAGAGGTTTTTCTGGCGCGGGACAATGGCATCACAAACCTCGCAGACCTTCCATTTCGCGGCTTGGCTGATGATCACCCCAGCCCGGCGCTGGCGCTCGGCGAGGTCGTGTTGCTGTGCGCTCATTGCTCGAGCCTCTACTCCAGGTCTTTGCGGGCTCGCCGCTGATCCAAGGTCAGGCCGAAGAGCGCCTTGGCCTCCAGCGAAAGGCGCGGCAACGACAGTCGG
>CALJZV010000495.1 GCA_937983475.1 uncultured Verrucomicrobiales bacterium | reverse complement strand
GCGGCAACGCGGCCACCACGTTTCTGGGGCTCAATGAACTGTTCGGGCAGCCGCTGTCCTACGGGAAATTGTCGGAACTTTCGGCCGGCCTCGGCTCGGACATTCCCTTTTTCCTGCAAACCCGTCCGGCCCTGGCGACCGGACGCGGCGAAGTGATCCAGCCGCTGGATGTTTTCCCGGCTTTGCAGGGCGTTTACATTGTGCTGGTGCATCCGGGCTTTGGCATTTCCACGCCGTGGGCCTACCAGCAGTTGGCGCACTTCCCGGAGGCGTTGAATGGCAAGCCCGGGCGCGCCGAAAAGCTCGTCGCGTCGCTCCAATCCGCCGATCTGAAAACCGCCGCGCTGGAGTTTTATAATTCACTGGAGGCGCCGGCGCTGAAGAAGTATCCGCTGCTCTGCTTGTTCCAGGAATTTTTCCGCGAGTTGGGCGCGCCAACCCTGATGTCGGGCAGCGGTTCGACCACCTTTGCCATGGTTCGGGGACAGGCGGAAGCGGGGGCGGTTTTGGAAAGATTCAAGGCGCGATTCGGGGACCAGTTCTGGACGGCTGCGGTGCCCTTGAGCTCGTGAGCGTATAATTCATCAATGGCCGGGAACAATGGCGCTGCCGCGCAAGGCGTTAAAACTGCCGCAAAAACCGCGTGTTGTTTTCGTAAAAAAGCCGGATGTCATTGATGCCGTAACGAATCATGGCAATGCGCTCGATGCCGAAGCCAAACGCCCAGCCCGTCCACTTCTCCGGATCATAACCGACGTTCTCAAAAACCTGGGGATGCACCATGCCGCAACCGGCGATTTCGAGCCAATCCTTGCTGAGCTTCTTCACCAGCGCGTTCTGGAAATCGATTTCGAAGCTTGGCTCAGTGTAGGAGAAATAATGCGGGCGAAAGCGGATTTTGGTGTCCTTGCCCAGGAGTTCGCGAAACACAAATTCCACCGTGCCTTTCAGGTCGCCGACGGTGACCTGCTTGTCCACGTAAAGCCCTTCAATTTGATGAAAGGTCGGGTTGTGCGTCGCGTCGGCGTTGTCGCGTCGGAAGACGCGTCCCAGCGAAATGATCCGCACCGGTGGTTGCTGTTTCTTCATCACACGGATTTGCACCGAGGAGGTGTGGGTGCGCAGCAACAGCTTGTCCTTGGCGTCCAGGTAAAAGGTGTCCTGCAAGTCGCGCGCGGGATGGTCCGCCGGGGTGTTCAGGGCGTCGAAGCAATGGTATTCGTCCTCGATTTCGGGGCCGTCGGCGACCGCAAAGCCGATTTTCCGGAAGGCGCGGACAATGTCCTCGCTCACTTGGGTGAGTGGGTGCAGATGGCCCAGCAAGCGTCGGCGGCCGGGCAGGGTGAAATCGGTGGGCTCCTTGGGCAACGCGGCTTGGAGTTCCAGTTCGCTTCGGCGCTCGGTTAAGGCCGCTTCAAGTTCATTTTTTGCCTGGTTGATCTGTTTGCCGGCGGCGGGGCGGTCTTCCTTGGGCAGAGTTCCAAGCTGTTTCATCAGCGCGGTAAATTTGCCTTGCGGCCCAATGTAACTGCCCTTGGCCTGATCCAGCGCCGCGAGGTCCGAAGCATCCTTGAAGGACGTGAGGGCGCTTTGTTTCAACGGTTCGATTTCATTTAACAGGGACATACGCGCGAGGAGTGTCTTTGGATTTTCAAAAAAGGACAGCAGTTTTTGAACCGGGGCTTTGATCCTTAGGAAAAATGAAAAACGGGCGCTCCCTGATTGAGAAGCGCCCGGACTTAAAAGGAATTAAAGGACAATAAAAACGCGTCAGGCGCGGGCGGCCTTGTCGGCGGCCTTTTGCAGGAGCGCGTTTTGGGCCACGCCGATGATTTCAAGGAACGCGGCGTTGTCCGTGGCGGCGATTTCCGCCAGGGCCTTGCGATCCAAGGTGCAGTTGGCGGCCTTGAGACCCTCCATCAGGCGGCTGTAGGTGGTGCCGGCAGCGCGGGCGGCGGCGTTGATGCGGATCTGCCACAGGGCGCGGAAATTGCGCTTCTTGGTCTTGCGGTCGCGATAGGCATACTGGAGTGCGTGGTCCACCGCGTCGGAGGCATAGCGGTAGAGTTTGGAACGACGCATCCGGTAGCCCTTGGCGGCTTTGATCATCCGGTTGCGGCGTTTCCGGGAGGCGGGTGAATTAGTTACGCGCATAAGAATTAAAAGTTGATTGTCAGCAAATTAAAAACCCTTAGCCGCGATGGCTGAAAGGGAGATTCTGCAAAATGCGATACTCGTCCCGCTCATGCACCACAGAGGTGGAGCCGAGATTGCGACGGCGCTTGGGGCTTTTGCCTTGGAGCAGATGGCGCTTGCCGGCGTGCGCGCGCAGAACCTTGCCTTTGGCGGTGATTTTGAACCGCTTGGCAACGGATTTTTTGGTTTTGATACCTTTTGGTCGTCGCATAAAATTGA
The DNA here is from genome assembly GCA_937983475.1 of uncultured Verrucomicrobiales bacterium. Classification (GTDB taxonomy): domain Bacteria; phylum Verrucomicrobiota; class Verrucomicrobiia; order Limisphaerales; family JACDHS01; genus CALJZV01. The sequence continues at coordinate 1,340 of CALJZV010000495.1, read as the reverse complement.
GCTTTCCTTCTAAAAAGAGCGCGAAATATAGGTTGGTCCTTGGGGGGAATCAAGAGGTAATTTTGTGCAGTTTTCGGAGGTCACAGGCGTGTTGGCACTTCAGGGTGAAACTTTCTCAACCTGGGTGGAATACGAGTAGCGGTCAAAATAAATGTTGCCGCCGTCCCACTCCAGTTCGCCCTGCTTTTTTGAAATGGTCTGCGGGGGCTGCTGGCAGTCGCAAAATTGCCAAAGCCATTACCTGTAGTAAAAGCAACTGAAGTCTGGATCACGGCTTCATTCATGGTTTCCGCATGTCTGGTGCAATCACTCTTCTCGCACCCGATATAAACGAAAGGGCAGGGTGCCTGGATCATCGCTTTCAAACTGCACCCAGCCGTTGGTGAGGGTAAAACCTCCCGCAACCGGGATCCAATGCAGGAGGTTTGTGCTGCCCAGCAGTTGGAAATGGTTGGTGGCATAGGACAGGTCGGCAGCGCTCCCGCCCAAATCGCGGAAAAGCAGCCGAACGCGGCCCGCTTGGGGCAGGCTAGGCGCTTCAAACTGCTGCGGGATGAGGACACGCAGGAAGGCGTTGCTGCTGGTGACGGACCCGGCGGTATTGGTCACGGTCACCGCGTAATCGCCCACATCGCCGCGCTGGACATTCACGAGTGTCAGGGAGCTGCCGGTCGCCCCGCTGATGATGCTGTTGTTTTTGGTCCACTGATAGGCGGGTGAATCGCCCAGGACACTGACTGCAAAGGTGGCGTTTGCTCCCGCGGACACCGACTGGCTTGAGGGGTCGGAAAGGATCGCCAGTTCGCGGTTGACGCCGATGGTGACCGTGGCGCTAACCGCCGAGGTCAGATACCCGTCACTGATTGTGTAAGTGAACGTGTCCAACCCGCTGAAGGCTGCCGGAGCCGTGTAGATGAAGGAACCGTTGGTGCTCAGGGTGACCGATCCGCCGCTTGCGGGCGAAGTAAGCAAGGTGAGCATGGGCCTGTGGAAATCCGCGTCAATGTCGTTGGCCAAAACGCCCTCGGCCATGGGCACGACCAAGGAGTTGCCAACGCGGAGCGTGTAGGTGTCATCCACCGCTACGGGCGGATGGTTTGGGGTGAAGGCCAGCAAGAGATGATTGCCGTTGACCAGCAAAGCGAAGCGTCCTCCCGCAATGTCATTGGGGAAGCCTGATTGATCTATGACAAAACTCTCCCCGTTGAAACTGCTCGCCGGAGACATCTCCGGAGCGGGTTCAGTCGCGTCCGGAGGAATGAACATAGCGATGGGCCAGAAGTATTCGTTGGTGGCGCTGAAGTGGAGCAGGGGAGCGGGATTGAACCCGGCATCCAAGG
>CALJZV010000494.1 GCA_937983475.1 uncultured Verrucomicrobiales bacterium | reverse complement strand
CCAGCAGCGCGTGCGTCCCGACATGGTGCGACACGGTTTTATTTTTCTTTGATAAAAATAAATCGCTTCCTGCGTTGCCGGTCTTGACCGAGCCGGTGAGCAGGTCCACGCCGATGCCCAGAGGTTGGAGCCAGCGGCCGAAGTTGCGGTAATGCTGTTCGGCGAGGATCTCCGTGGGCGCCATCAAGGCCACGCTGAAGCCGCTTTCCAGCGTCATCAAGGCCGAGCAGGCGGCGACGACGGTTTTGCCGGAGCCGACATCGCCTTGCAGGAGGCGGCGCATTGGCACGGCGCCGCCCAGGTCGGCGCGGATGTCGCGCAGCACGCGGGCCTGGGCGTTGGTGAGCGGGAAGCCGAGCTGCGCGAGGAACTGCTTCATCAGCTCGTTGGTGCCCGCGCAGGGCAGACCGCGCGCGTTTTGCTCGAGCTTTCTGCGGCGGCGCTGAATGGCCAGTTGCAGGTCGAGAAATTCATCCTGGGCGAGCCGTTGCCGCGCCGCTTTAATTTCCTCAAAGTCGCCGGGGAAGTGCAGTTTCCGCAACGCCTCGGCCCGGGGCAGCGGCGCGCGAAGGTATTCCGGAAATTTGTCGTTGGATTTGGCCAGTGCCCAGGCGTCGGCGTGCGGCTCGGGGATGGCGTTGGCGAACGCCTCGAGCGTGCGCCATATCAGGCCGCGCAGCCAGCGTTGCGGAAGCCCTTCGGTCAGGCCGTACACCGGCGCGATGCGGTTGAGGTGAATGAACACTTCGTCGCCGCCCTCGATGATTTCGGTCTCGGGATGGTCCATCGTGCGCGGCTTGAGGTTGTTGACCTTGCCGAAGACAAAGACGTGGTCGCCGGTGTGAAAATACTTCTCCATGTAGGGAAGGTTCCACCAGCGGCAGTGCAGGCGGCCCGAGCCGTCGTCGAGGATGATTTCAAACACCGAGCGGGTGCCCTTGCGGAACTTCTTCAAACCGCAGGCCATGATCTGGCCGGTGGCGGTGACGGCCTCGCCCAGAGTGATTTCGGCAATCGGCTTGATGTGGCGGCGGTCCTCGTGACGGCGCGGCGCATGCAGCAGAAGGTCCTCCACCGTGCGCAAGCCGAGACGGTCCAGTTGCGCGGCGCGTTCGGGGCCGACTCCCGAGAGGGAGATCAGCGGCGCGTGCAAGGGATGTTCCTTGGCTTGAGACACGGCGGGTTTTTACCAAGGCCGGGCGCGTTGGTGAACTCCGAACCGCACAGAGGGTGTGATTATTTCCGGGTGATCCGACGCGTGCCGGGTTTCACAAATCGAGAGTCGCCTCTCCCCGGCCCTCTCCTCCAATGGAGGAGAGGGTGGCCAACGGCCGGGAGAGGAGGACGCGCCCTGCAAAGCAGCGGCCCAAAAATGACTCGCCAACCCGAGGGGGTTGCGCCTTCACTATGCGCCCATGAACATGCCGGAGTCACCGCTGGACCGATTGTGGCAGGAATACAGCGCGGTTTTCCGCGAGTTTGACGACCTGACCCTCGCGCGTTGGATGGCGCAAACGCTGGGGCAGATTCGCGGCCACGCCTGGCGCATGTCGCACCCGCTGCTCTCCACCTACCGGCTGGCGGCGCAACTGGCCCACGACCGTCAAATCTGGCTCAAGCGGCTGGCGACGATTCCCTCCGATTACATCGAGGCGCCCTGCTGCCGCGCGCCGCTGCTGCCGCTGTTGACGCGCGATGTGCTGGAGATCGGCCTGGGATGCCCGCATTGCAGCGGCACTGCGGTGGCCTTCGAGGACCTGGCGCCGTCGCTGCAATTTTCGTTGCGCGCCTGGGCCGAGGAATACGGGCCGGTTCACGCCGTGGCGCACTGGGAGGACCGCCAGCGCAAGGCCGTCAATTACAATGACGCTTTTGAGGACGCCGCCGAAGCGGCGGAGAAATTGTTGGCCAAGGCCGGGCGCGACCTGGCGCCGCAACTGCTCGACAGTTATCCGGCGGTGATCTGGGAGGACCACGATGAATGCCTGGAAGTCCGCCCCGAGGACATCGAGCTTTGAACCAACCGCCGATTGGCAGGACGCGGCGCACATGTTATCAACTGGGCATGAAACGCCGCTGGACACGGTGAAACCGCCGACTTAGCGTCGCAACATGAACAGGGAGCGCCGACAACTTTGGTGTTTTATTTAGCTGGCAGGTGTCAGGCCCTCATGCGCATTCCAATCATCAAAGGCACGATCAAGCGACGGTTGCTCGTCAATTTCCGAGCCGATCCAACAGTCGTGCAGCGCCTCCTTCCAGAGCCGTTCAGGCCCAAGCTGCACCAAGGGTATTCGCTCGTGGGTATTTGCCTCATCCGTCTGGAGCAAATTCGCCCTGCTGGCATTCCAGAATCCTTGGGACTGTCGAGCGAAAACGCCGCGCATCGGATCGCCGTTGAGTGGACGGACGCGGGAGGCGTTCCGCGTGAGGGTGTGTTCATCCCGCGCCGCGACACCAGTTCGCTGCTCAATCGATTGGCGGGCGGGCGCGTATTTCCCGGAGAGCATCACCCGGCCAGATTTTCAATCGCGGACGTTGACGGCCACGTTGATTTCTCGATGGAATCCCAAGACGGCTCGATTGCGGTCAGGGTCATCGGGGACGACGATGACACACTGCCCGCTTCTTCCTGCTTCAGTTCACTGGCCGAGGCGTCGGCATTCTTTGAGGGCGGCAGTCTCGGATATTCCGTCACCCAAAATAGAGAGCGGCTCGATGGCTTGCTGTTGCGGACGGTGGACTGGCGCATTCGCGCCTTGTCGGCGAGTGAGGTTCATTCGAGTTACTTTGCGGACCGGCAGCGGTTTCCTGAGGGTTCCATTGCGTTCGATCACGCGCTGGTCATGCGCGACATTCTTCATGAGTGGCACAAGGCGGAGGATTTGTATGTATCCCGGCGGTAAGTTTCCCGGTTCAATCGTCCGCTCCAAACAAGCCATGATATGCCGCTGGACACGGCAAATACGCCGACTTAGGTCGCAACATGAACCGTAAACACCGACAATAGCTGTTAAGCGGCCGCCTTATTATGAAAAACAAATTGCCGAATTTCACAGGGAAGACCGTCTCGTTCTCGACAACGTCGAGCACGCTTGCCGTTGAGAACCCTCATTTCGAGATGCAAGGCGACAGGTTGTTTGTCGTCGGCACTGTTCCCAAGGGAGCCTCGAATTCCGATTGGGCTATCGGCGTTCCATGTGCCGTCGCCTGGTCTGCGGTCGAGGATTATATGGTTTTTGAATCCGTGCAGGATTACACGAAGCGCCTTGCGAAGAGTCGAAGGAAGAAATGACATTGTCGAACCGGTTGCCGAAACAGAACCGAGAATCGCCAAAATCCTCTAAAGACCTCGGCTTGCAGCTTTTTCACCACCTCTAAACGCACCCTTCGCCTATACCGCTGATTGCCCGGGTGCTCCGTCCGTGTTATCAACTGGGCATGAAGAAAAAGGCCCTCCGTTGGATTATCATCATTTGCGCCGCGCTGCTGGCGCTCATTGTCATCGGCGTCCTGTCATTTGATTCCATCGCCAAATCGGTGGCTGAACGGCGCATCCGGCAGGAGACCGGCATGGACGCCCACATCGGCAAGCTCAACATCAGCTTTCGCAATCACACGGTGCACATTGAGGGCCTGCGACTGGTCAATCCGCCGGAGTTCGGCGGCGACACGTTTGTGCGCATCCCGGAGCTGCACCTGGAGGCCGACCTTGAGGCCTTTCGGCAAAACCAGCTTCACCTCAAGCTCGTGCGGTTTGACATTGCCGAGGTCCACGTTGTGGAGAACAAGGAGGGCAAGAAGAACATCGACCTTTTGCAGAAACACGGCGAGACGGGCAAGGCCCCCGGAGAGAAGTCTGAGCAACCCGGCCAGGAGCCGATGCGCTTTGCGGGCATTGACCGCCTGGAACTGAGCCTGGGCGTGGCCAAGTTCACCAGCGAGCGCAAGCCGAGCCTCAACTTCGAGCGCAATCTGCGCATCGAAAACCGCGTCTTTGAAAACATTGACTCGGAAAAGGAACTGCAAAGCATCGGCGTGGTCCTGGCCGCGCAGGCCGGATTCAATGCGCTCCTGGAAGGCGTTTTGACCAGCCCGGGCGAGGTCATCAAGAAAGGCTCCAGCGCGGGCAAGGAAACCAAGAAGCTTCTCGAAAACCTCGTCGCGCCGCTCAAGAAAAAGGAGTAAGGGGATTTCCCGCGCCGCGCCGGCTTATTTTGCCTCCAGCAAAATATCGAAGGCGTTCTCGGCCTGCGGAGTGACCCTGATATTGTGACTCACCCGGCCCGCCTTGCGGTGATGGGCCACCAGCGTGGCATTGCCCGCGGGCACATTCCCGATGCGGAACATGCCGTTGGTGTCGGTCACGGCAAAATATGGCGTCTCCAACACACTCACATAGGCGAACATCCACGGGTGGACGTCGCACTTGAAGCGCAGAAACTCCTCGGGCTTTTCAAAGGAAAATACCAGGTCAGGCGCGCCGGCCATCTGCGCTTTGTTGGCCTCGGAGTTGCCCTGGACGACCGGAGTTGCATGCACGTTGTGAAAAATCGGATCGGAATTGCGCACGAAGATTTTCTGACCGGCCCGCACCGCCGCCACATAGGGCACATACTCGCAGCCCACCTGGTCCAGGATCAGCGGCGGCGGCAGGGGCACATCGCCGCTTTTCACAGACGGTTTCAGCCAGATCACCACATCGGCCAGCGCGCCACCCTCGCCGACAACGTAAAATCGGGTCAGCGGCACATCCTGTCGCAGCTTGCCGCAGTGGGGATCCTTCAGGAGCGCTTCAATTGGCTTTTCCGGCGGCGGTGTTCCCTGTAGCAGCACACGCCCGACCACGGTGGCAGTCGGTTGGAGCGGCGCCAAAGCACCGGTGGGTTCACTGCTGCTCGACTGACGGAACGCGGAAACTTTGACAACCGGCTCAATGGACGCGGGAGCCGTCTGAAGCTCGTCCTCCACTGTTGAAATCGCAACCGTTTCGGTGGATTGACCCGGAGACGTGGTCTGGCTGCCGCGAGAAGCCGTCTGACAGCACCTGCGAT
>CALJZV010000493.1 GCA_937983475.1 uncultured Verrucomicrobiales bacterium | reverse complement strand
ATCAGCTCAGTAACGCCGCGTGGACGGCCTTCACGGCCTGTTCGCCTTTTTCCAAGGCGATCACTACCGAGATTTTAATTTCGCTGGTGGAAATCATTTCAATGTTCACGCCCTCCCGGGAGAGGGTCTCGAACATCTTGGCGGCGACACCCGGATGGCTGCGCATGCCGACGCCGACCACCGACAGCTTGCCAATCTTTTCGTCGGCAATGACCTCCTTGTAGGCGATCTCGGACTTGAGGCCCTCGATGATTTTGCTGGCCTTGAGCAAATCGGGTTTGTCCACGGTGAAGGAAAGGTCGGTCGAGGGAACGCCAGTGTTGTGGCTGATGTTCTGCACGATCATGTCCACGTTGATGTTGGCGTCGGCGATGGCCTTGAACACCTGCGCCGCAATGCCGGGTTTGTCAGGCACGGACACCAATGTGACTTTGGCCTGGTTCTTGTCAAATGAGACGCCGCGGATGACGACGCCTTCCATGCTGGGAGTTTCTTCTTTCACAATCGTTCCTGGGTTGTCGTTCAAGCTGGACCGGACTTCAAACACCACGCCAAATTTCTTGGCGAATTCCACTGAGCGGGACTGCATGACCTTGGCGCCAAGGCCAGCCAGTTCGAGCATTTCGTCGTAGGAAATTTCGCCGAGCTTTTTCGCCGTTGGCACAAGGCGCGGGTCCGCTGTGTAAACGCCATCCACGTCGGTGTAAATCTGGCACAGGTCCGCCTTGAGGGCTGCCGCCAGCGCGATGGCCGTCAAGTCCGAGCCGCCGCGGCCAAGGGTGGTGATCTGCCCCTCCATTGTCTGCCCTTGGAATCCGGCGACAATGACCACATTGCCCGCGTCCAAAAATTGATGAACGTGCTGCGGCGTGATGTTGCGAATCTTGGCCTTGGTGTGGACGCCGTCAGTAACGATGCCGGCCTGCGCGCCGGTGAGGGAAACGGCCTGGACGCCCAGCGCGTGCAACGCAATGGCCGTCAACGCGATGGTCGTCTGCTCGCCGGTGGCCAGGAGCATGTCCATTTCGCGCTCGTCGGGCAGCGGCATGATCTCCTTGGCCATCTTGATGAGGTTGTCGGTCACGCCGCTCATGGCGGACACAACAACGACTACCTGGTCGCCCTGGTAGCGATATGTTTTGACAAGCGCGGGGACGTTTTTTATCCGGGTGCCGGTGGTGGTGAGATTTTGGGACACGGGCTGCGACGTTTTTGATCCGGTCCGGGTTGGCGACGGAGGTGCCGCCAAATTTTTGCACAATTAAGGCCATCTGAGTCTGGGTTTGCTTGCCGTTATTTGTGAACAGCCGGCAAGGGGGCAAAAAGTAATAATTTCCCGAGTGATTGGCAATGGCTTCCTTATGGGGCGGTTTTTTTTCCTGAGGGCGTGAACAGGTTGCGCTGGAAAATCGGCGGCCTACGTTGGCTTATGCTCAGGAGGTATTATGAGATCGAGGTGGACGCGCCGGAATTGCCGTTGCGTCAGCGGCGGTTTCAAATTGTCGTCAGCGGCGACCAAAACCCCGCCGACCGGGCAATCAAGGAAGGCCTGTTGAAGCCGGCCAATCTGGCCAAAGCGCGCTGCCGCGAAATATCGCGGGAAGAATGCCTGCGCCGGTGGCATGAGGCCAAATTTCAGCTTAATCACGGCAAGGTTGGAAAATACTGACTGCTTGCAGCGAAGCCTGGCTTGCCCCTGCTGCCGCTTGATTTTTACTGGGCATTGTTAACTGCTTTCGGTTTGGTGGTCTCCGTGCTTCAATCCTCGCTATGAATTTTGAGGACATTGTGTCCACCGCCTCAGCCGATATCTACGCGGTTCTTACAAGGGCCAGCGGCCCGTCGGGCCACCTGCCTTTGACAGCCCAGATGCTCCGTGAAAGTCCCAGTGGCAATCTGTTCGGCCTCAGCCAGAACGCCGGCATGGGCTGGAACCCCGCCGAACTGGGGCGCAAACAGTTTTTGATCTTGAGCACCCAGGGCGGCGTGCGCGCGCCCGACGGCCAGCCCGTTGCGCTGGGCTACCATACTGGACACTGGGAAGTGGGCTTGTTGGTGCAGTCCGCGGCAAATGAACTGCGGCGGTTGGGTGGAATCCCCTTTGCGGGTTATTGCTCGGATCCGTGTGACGGGCGGTCGCAGGGAACCACCGGCATGTTTGACAGCCTGCCTTACCGCAATGACGCGGCGCAAATTTTCAGAAGGCTCATCCGGTCGCTGCCCACGCGTTCGGCCGTAATCGGAGTCGCCACCTGCGACAAGGGACTTCCGGCGATGATGATGGCCCTCTCGGCGATGCATGATTTGCCCTGTGTGCTGGTGCCCGGCGGCGTGACGCTTCCGCCGGAAACGGGCGAGGATGCCGGCACGGTGCAGACCATCGGCGCGCGGTTCGCGCACGGCTTAATTTCTTTGGAGGAAGCCGCCGACCTGGGCTGCCGCGCGTGCGCGACGCCGGGGGGCGGTTGCCAGTTTTTGGGAACCGCCGCGACGTCGCAGGTTGTCGGCGAAGCGCTGGGGCTTTCCCTGCCGCACTCGGCGCTGGCGCCTTCCGGCCAGGCTGTCTGGAACGACATGGCCGTGCGTTCGGCCCGCGCCGCATTTGAACTGGAGTGCCGTAAAATTAAAACGCGCGACATTCTCACCGACGCCAGCGTTCGAAACGCAATGGTTCTGCACGCGGCGTTTGGCGGCTCCACCAACTTGCTGCTGCACATTCCCGCCGTCGCGCACGCCGCCGGGCTGCGCCGCCCGACGGTGGAGGATTGGATCGAAGTGAACCGCCGCGTGCCCCGGTTGGTCAGCGTGCTGCCCAATGGCCCGGTGCATCATCCCACAGTGCGTGTGTTTCTTGCCGGCGGCGTGCCGGAAGTCATGCTGCATTTGCGACGCCTCAATTTGCTGGAAACCAACGTGCTCACCGTGTCCGGCAAAACGCTTGGAGAGGTTCTCGATTGGTGGGAAACTTCTGAGAGGCGAAGAAAATTCCGCGAAGCGTTGAAGGCCCACGACGGCGTGGATCCGGATGAAGTGATTTATTCTCCTGAAAGCGCGCGTGATCGAGGACTGGCCAGCACGCTTATTTTTCCAAAAGGCAATCTCGCCCCGGAAGGCTCGGTCATCAAAAGCACCGCCATGGACCCGGCGATCATGGATGCTGATGGCGTTTATCGCAAGGAAGGGCCTGCCAGGGTGTTTGTCAGCGAAGCCGCCGCCGTGGCTGCCATCAAGGGCAAGCGAATCCAGGCAGGAGACGTCATGGTGCTGTGCGGCATCGGCCCGATGGGCACTGGCATGGAGGAGACTTATCAGGTGACGTCCGCGCTCAAGCATTTGCCGTTTGGCAAGCATGTGGCGCTGCTGACCGACGCGCGGTTTTCCGGCGTCTCTACGGGGGCATGCATCGGGCACATAGGCCCCGAGGGGTTGGCCGGCGGGCCGATTGGCAAGGTGCGCGAGGGCGACCGCATTCGCGTGGTCATAGACCGGACCCAAAACGAAGGAAGCATTGATCTGGTGGGCGAGGGGAGCCGCCAGTTTTCAGCGGAGGCAGGCGCGATGGTTCTGGCGACGCGAAAGCCACGAGAGGACCTTGCGCCGAATCGAAACCTTCCGGATGACACCCGCCTCTGGGCGGCGTTGCAACAGGCGGGCGGCGGCACTTGGGCCGGCTGTGTTTATGACGTGGACGCCATCGTGAAGGCGCTTTCCCTTTAATCGCTCACTGGTTCAGGCGTGACTCAGCGGTTGTCACGGGACTCGGTCATCGTTCTTTTCCGAAGCCGCGTTTGCAGCCTGAACGCGCCGTTTGCCCTCCTCAATTTGTTCATGGGTCATCACGGCGCTGACAGTGTCGCGAAGGTGTTTTCCCAAGGGGTTGGTCTGCATTGCGGACAGCGCGCCCCATTTGTAGGCCTCCACGTAGTCCTGTTTGACGCCGTGCCCTTTGAAATAGCATTTGCCCAGATTGTATTGCGCGCTGGCGTCGCCTTGGCCGGCGGCCTTGCGAAACCATTTCACCGCCTCGTCATAATCCACCGAAACGCCTTTGCCGTTGTAAAAAATGCCGCCCAGCTTGTATTGCGAGACAAAAAAGCCGGCCTCCGCCGCCTTGCGAAACCACTCAATTGCCGCGCCGGTGTCCTTGGGGACATCCTCTCCAGCGAAAAGCAACAGGCCAATCTGATGCGCCAGCAACTCGTTGGACTCGGCGCGCTGAAGCCATTCCCGAGCCTCCGGTTCGTTCTTCTCCGCGCCTTCTCCGGCCGAAAGCATTCTTGCGGTGAAATAGATCGCGCGCGCATCGCCGCGCTCGGCGGCAAACTGAAAATGCTCCAGGGCTTTGGCCCAATTTTTTTCCACTCCGATCCCCTTGTAATGCAGCACGCCCAACTGGTAGTGGCTGGGAATGTTTTCCTGCTCCGCTGCGAGTCGAAACCAGCGCGCGGCTTCCTTTGTGCTCGTATCGACGCCTTCGCCTTTGAGGTAAATAATGCCCAACTGATACTGCGCTCCGACGCTTCCCGCCCCAGCGGCTTTCAGAAACCATTTGCGGGCCTCGACCGCGTCCTTGGGCGCGCCGCGTCCGATATAATGCGCGTAACCTATTCTGTTTTTGCCAGAAGGATCGTTTTTCTTTGTGGATTTGCGAGACCACTGGGTGGCTTC
>CALJZV010000492.1 GCA_937983475.1 uncultured Verrucomicrobiales bacterium | reverse complement strand
CGCACGGAATATTTTGTCGAAGGGAGATTTGAGCGGGACGGACAAAAATACTCCTCAGTTAGGGTTCAGCCTTTGACCGGGCGCAAGCATCAGATCCGCATTCACCTTCAATATCTGGGACACCCGATTGTGGGAGACAAGCTGTACGGGTTAAATGAGGGATTTTATCTGGCCTTTGTGAAAAATTGCCTCACTCCAGAGGATTGGCGGACTTTGGTTCTGCCATGGCAGGCGCTGCATGCGGCGGAAGTGCGTCTTGTTTTGCGGGGAGAACAGCGGATTTTTTGTGCAAAACCGGAAGTTTGGTTCCAAAATTTTTCCGGTTCAGAAAACGATTTTCACTTGGTCTGCCAGCGGTTAATAACAGGCCGTGATGCGAATACCTAAAACAATGCAGGCGGTGGTTTACCGTGGGGTTGATGATCTTCGGGTGGAATCCGTTCCGGTTCCTGCGATTGGCCCGGATGAACTTCTCGTCAAGGTGGCCGTTTGCGGGGTCTGCCCGACCGATATTAAAAAGATTCAGTATGGGACGGTTCCGCCGCCCCGGATATTTGGCCATGAAACCTCTGGCACCGTTGTTCGCGTTGGGGCACGAGTAAAAAAGTTTTCATTGGGCGACCGAGTTGCGCTGCATCATCACGTCCCATGCCTGGATTGTCATTTGTGCCGGCACAAGTCCTTTGCGCAGTGCCTGACCTACAAGAAAACCGGTATCACAGCGGGGTTCGAGCCTGCGGGTGGGGGCTACGCTGAATACGTTCGGGTTATGTCATTTGTGTTGCCGGGGGTCGTGAAAATACCCTCGCGAAATACCTTTGAGGAGGGGGCAATGCTTGAGCCGGTAAATACCGTGCTCAAGGGGGTCGAGCGTTTGGGATTGATGCGGGGAGATCGAGTGTTGGTGGTAGGTCAAGGCCCAATTGGTTTGATGTTTACGCGGTTGCTTCAACTTGCAGGCATGCTAGTCGTTGGCATCGATTTGATGAATGTACGGTTAAAATTAGCAAAACAATTTGGGGCCGCAGCTACCTTAAATGCAGGAGAAACTAGGTTTCGGCAAAAAATCCAACGACTTGCAGGAAAACAAGGATTTGACGCCGCTATAATCACAGTTCCATCCGATGCCGCAGTTTTGGAGGCGGGAGAACATGTCCGGGGCGGAGGAAAGATTCTGCTGTTTGCTCACACACGGAGGGGGCAATCATGCGCGCTGGATTTTTCAACCATTTGCATGGATGAAAAGGATTATTTGGGCAGTTATTCCTCGGATGTGACTCTCCAGCATCGTGTTAAAAAGCTTGTTTTTGGCAGAAAAATGGACGTCCGCCGGTTGATAACGCACCGGTTTTCCTTGCAGGAAGCTGCTATGGGAATCGAGACGCCAGCCTCACCCCAGCCTTATTCCCTTAAGTTCATGATCGTAATCTCCCCGACGCGTCATTTAGGAAAGAAATAGACTTTACTTTTGACCCGAAAATGGTGATAACAACCATACGAACGAAGTTTGAAAAGAGAGTCAAAAAAAGCATTGACCCTCTTTTTGCGCTCCAGTAGTAATCACACACACACGAAATCGAAAACGAATGAAAACAAAAACCTTATTGATGACGGTCATGCTTGGTGCGGCTAGCACGGCTGCCGTTTTGGCTCAGGGCAATGTGTACTCGCTGAACATTGTGGGGTATATTAACCAAACAATTCCTTCGGGGTTTTCAATGCTCGCTAATCAGCTTCAAGCGTCTGACCAAAAGGTTACGGCGCTGATTCCGGCTCCTCCTGAGAATACGGCGGTTTTCAAATTTAATCCTGCCACAGGTGGCTACTTGGCGAACACGTTTGTTGACGGTGCTTGGGAGGGGGATGACTTAAACATGACGCTTGGATCTGGGGAGGGTGTCTTCATTTCTGCTCCTAGCCAATTTGTGAACACTTTTGTTGGTGAAATCCGGTTGAATAGCACCAATGCGGTGAAAACTGGTTTTTCAATCATGAGTTCTCCTATTCCTCAATCGGCTGCGATTGACACTGTTTTGGGCTACCCAGCTGGAGAGGGAGACTCAATTTTCCAATTCAATCCGGCTACAGGTGGATATATTGCTGATACTTTTGTAGACGGAGCTTGGGAAGGCGACAGCGGTGGAAGTGCTCCTGCTCCGGGGGTTGGCAAAGCATTCTTCGTGTTCAACAACGGGGCTCAGAAAAACTGGGTAAGAAATTTCAGCGTCGGAAACTAATAAAACCAACCAAACAAATTAATAGTTAATTTTTAATAGCATGAAAAAAACACTAACATTATTGACGTTGGTCGCGGGGATGGCCTTCGGATATTCGCAGGGTACAGTAAACTTCAACAACAACGTGGCATTTGCAACAAGCGCGCCTGTTGCTGCCAATGGAAAAAGCGACCGCTTTGTTTACGACAGTGACAATTCTACAAGGTTGGTCGGAACAAATTACTTCGCTCAACTGTATTTCGCAATCGGTTCGGGTGTTGCTGAGTCGTCGTTAGTAGCTGTCACTCCTACCGCGGCTTTCCGTACACCAACAACGTCATCGCCTGGAACATGGAGCGGTGGTACCCGCACATTGCCAGGCACTTCGGCTGGCCAGACAGTAACGCTTCAAGTTCGTGTTTGGGATGGGTCTTTGTTTTCCACCTACGAACAAGCGGCAGTGGGTGCGGTTGGTAAAATCGGCAAATCGGTCACATTTGACTATGTGGTGCCAACCACCGGTGCGCCTCCTGCGGCATTTTTCATGGAAGGGTTACAGTCGTTCACATTGGTTCCTGTGCCCGAACCTTCAACATATGCCTTGGGAGCACTTGGGCTCGGAGCGGTTGCATTGGTTCGCCGTCGTCTCCGCAAGTAATTTTCGTGTGTGAATTCGCAAGCCGTCCTTAGGGGCGGCTTTTTTTATTGGCTTATAGCTGTTTCGGTGGGGAAATTGTTAAACAGTGAGGCGAAGTAGGCAGATGACGAAGTAAAGCACGGTGTGCAGATTCCCAAAGGAGTGGAAGACTCGCGAGGGCCGTTTAACCGCGCTGAACACGCTGTTCAACCTTCCATGAACCCACTGGTGTTCCGGTGTTTCCAGTGGCCAAAATGCCTTCCAGATGGTTTTCACTGACTCCGCAAACTCCACCACCCGGCAAAACACAGTCTCGAACTTCCGCTCGCCCAGTCACATCCACTGGCACCACGCTTGGAGTTCTCGTTGGGCCGTATTGGCGTTCTGTAGCCGATAGGCGTCCTTAAACGCCAAACACATTTGATACAATTTCACGTGGCCAGATGGTTCCGGGTCAAAAGGTCAGTTCCGTCTGCTGCTCTTGGCTCAGGTTCTCCGAGTTCTTGCGAAAGAGCCAGGGCGACTCCTTCATTTCAAGCTGCCCCCCTGCTCCCGGCAACGCAACTTCTCCGTCGCCAGAATGAGGTGGGCGATCATATGGTATTCATCGTAGATCACCTCGGCGTTGTGGCAATGCTCCCGCACGTCCTTGAGATAGGCCGGACTCAAATCTTGGCTGACCTGTGTCAGCGGATGTAAATGCCCGTTGTGCGCTTTAACGGTTCAATAAACTTGGGCCAGACACCCGCGTTCTTATCCTCGGGGGCAAAGAGTATGCGCTTTTGAATGAGGTCGGCAAACACATTGATGTAATGGTGGCACTTGCGCACGGTCATTTCGTTCACGCTCGCACAGCACACTTGGGAAAAAACTGCTTCGGCGTGGGCGGCGTCCACGTGTGTGTGCAGCAGTCTTCATAACCGCGTGTCGGTTCCATCAAAGTTTCGGCGGGCCGAGCACGGCGAATAGCTTACTGGCGACATGCCCCACCACTTTGCCTCATCTCACGTTTCTCACCCACTGAATACAGTGAGGAACCATTTTTGAGATCCACCAAAATTCATCGTGTGAAATTGACTTCAGAAATTTCTTCAAAATAATAATTGTTAGTTGTCATTGGCGCGTTCGTCTATCGGTTAGGACACGGCCCTCTCAAGGCTGAAAGACGGGTTCGATTCCCGTACGCGCTACCAAAATAATGAAGCAAGTGTCTTCAATAATCGAATACCGCTTTAACCCATCTGACCGATGCTCCAATTTCAGATAATTTTCAATCCTATCAGCGCAGCTGAATTGGCCAGGATGCCGCGCGATCTCCAATTGAATATTTTGGGTGAATTCCGGGGGTTGCCCCAAGAGGTTTTAAGCACCGATTTGGAACATTTTGGCAAATTGGAGCGCAATGGTAAAACCCTTCACCGTTTTCGTTTGGGTGATTACCGCGTTTATTTTGAGCGACATGATCTTGGAGTGGTGGTTCACCGCATTTTGAGCAAAAACACGCTTAAGGACTTCAGATTTCGATCTGGGTTGCCCTTGGGTGAAGACGAGGCGCTTCAGGAAAATCCTAAATTCTGGGAATTAATCGAAATGGCCCGTGCCGGAACCAAGGGGTGAATAAGTGAGGAAGTGAGCGCAATCAGGACTTGGAGTCCTCGCCCAACTCCACGTTCCAATAAGCGATATCCAAAAAATGTCTCCAGCTGTCATGCTGCTGTAAGCTGAGGTTGACTTGGACGAATGGGCGCCACTTTGGCCGTTTGGGTTTACGAACCAAATGCATTCCAGCCTCGTGGGGAGTGCGGTTTGCTTTGCGGGTGTTGCAAGAAATGCAGGAACAGACAATGTTCTCCCAAGTCGTTGGGCCGCCGCGATCTCGCGGAACGACGTGATCCAGGTTCAAATCCTTTCGGTCGAAGATTTTTCCGCAATATTGGCAGGTGTTTCGATCGCGCTCAAAAATGTTATGGCGAGTGAATTTCACTTCCTTTTTGGGAAGCCGGTCAAAAAACATCAGCAGGATAACGCGCGGGACACGGATTTTGAACGAAATGGTGTGAATGCTCTCGGGGTGAGGCTCCTGTTGGGAAAAATCGCGCCACTGGTTAAATGTAAAAGTCTGGTAAGCGCCATCGGTTCCTCCGAGCACCACTTGCGCGTGTCCCTCAAACAGCAGTGTCAAAGCGCGGCGAACAGAGCAGATGTTGACCGCTTGCCACAGGCGGTTGAGCACCAGCACTTGTTGGTTCAAAGGGAGATTCATCCGCTTAAAACGCGCGCAGGGTATCACAACCTTCACAGTCGGTCAATGAATCCGAGATTCATTGCCAAGACTGAGGCCTGTTGGCACACTTTCAGGCGATTTATGACACGAGCGTTGGTTGGATTTGCGCTGGTATTAGTTTTTTTTTCGGCCCAAGGCCGCGGGCCGGATGATGTCTATCTCCAGATTTACAATTCCCTTCAGCAAGCCGACTTGCTGAACCAAAACGGCAATTTCAAAGCTGCCGCTGAAAAATATCGGGAAGCGCAACTTGCCTTGGAGAAGTTTTCGACTGCCCACCCCAATTGGAATCCGCAAATCATTCGTTACCGGCGGAATTACGTGACTGAGCGCGTTGAGGCCCTGTCGCGTTTTTTGTCTCCTAAGGAGATCCAGACCGCCGAAGTTGAAACTGCTCCGAAGTCCGCAAACCGTTCCGAGCTCGACGCCCAGATTCAGGCTTTGGCCCAGGAAGTTCGCCGGCTTGAAAGTGAGAAGGCTGGTTTGGAGGCTAAATTGCGTGAGGCGCTTTCGGTTCAGCCAGCCCAAACCGATCCTCGCCAGTTGGAGCGCGCAGAGGAGCGAATTGCCACCCTGGAAAAAGAGCGGGACCTGCTCAAAGTGGCCTTGGAGCAGATTAAAACCGGTGTTGTGGAAGCGTCTCCAGACAGGTCCTCGGGGCGGGTCAGGCAGTTGGAGGAAGAGCGGGATGATTTGCAGAAGAAGCTGGATTTGGTCACCAAGCATCAGGCTGCGCAAGAGGCCCGCTACAAGGCCGAACTCAAGCTTGCCGAGGACAAATTAAAAAAACTTGAAAACTTTTCCGCCGAGCGGGATGAACTCCAGCGCAAGCTGGCTGAAACCTTGGCTGCGGCGGACGGGGAAAAACCTTCACGCGGCGACTTGCGGAAAATTAAGAAACTTGAGGAGGACAAAGCCGACATCGAAAAAAAATTTGAAAAGACCAGCCGGGAACTGGCTGCGCTTCAAACCGACCGGGAAAAACGGATTCGGGATTATCAATCGGCCATGGACCGAATCAAGGAATTGGAGCGCGAGCGCGACGGGTTGGAAAAGCGGTTGCAGGCAGCCCAGGCGTTCAATCCCTCAGAACGGGAGGATTTGATCAAGCAAAACCAGCAACTGCGCTCCCGGCTTGAGGCTTACGAGGCGCGGCCGACCCCCTTCACGCCCGAGGAACTGGCGTTGTTCAAAAAGCCGGAAACACCCTCGGTTCCTCGGAGCTTTGTCATTTCCTCAAAAATGACCAAGGATTTGCCCGGGAAATCCAAAACGCTCCTTTCCGAGGCGGACAAGGCTTTTGCCGCGCAGCGGTTTGAGGAAGCGGAGGAAAAATATGAACAGGTTCTCGACCAGAACAGCACCAATGTTTACGCGCTTGCCAACTTGGCCTCGGCGCAACTGGAGCGCAATCGCTTGCAGGAAGCCGATGAGACTTTGGGGCGCGCGTTGGCAGCTTCGCCCGATGACGCCTTCAGCCTGCTTTTGTTGGGCAAGTTGAAGATGAGCCAGAACAAATTCGACGAAGCATTGGACGCGCTGGCGCGGTCCGCGCAGGTGAATCCTCAAAGCGCGGAGACGCACAATTACCTGGGAATCGTGCTGAGTGAAAAAGGCCAGCGTGTTTCCGCCGAGGCGGCTTTGCGCAAGGCGATTCAGATTCAGCCCGACTACGCCAGCGCGCATCATAATTTATCCATTATCTACGCTACCCAGCGTCCTCCGTTTATGGAACTGGCTCGCTGGCACTATCAGAAAGCCGTTTCCCTTGGGCATGCCAAGAATCCCAAGCTTGAAAACCTGATGGCAGAGCACTGAACTTAACCGGCATGTTGCGTCATTACTTCAAGGAAATTGAACTTCAGACGCGAGGTCGCGGCTTTTATGAAATCACCCGTGACGTCGAGAAATTGAACGACTTGGAAACAGGCTGTGTCACGCTTCACCTGCAACACACCTCGGCATCGTTGTTGATCCAGGAGAATGCGGATCCGGAGGTGCGCCGGGATTTGGAGCGTTTATTCTCTCGTCTTGCCCCCGATGGCGATGCCTTGTTCCGCCACACGTGCGAAGGCGAGGATGATATGCCCGCGCACGTCCGCACGGCGCTTACGGCAGTGAATTTAAGCATTCCGATTGTGCGTGGAAAAATGGTCCTGGGCACTTGGCAGGGCATCTTTCTTTGGGAACATCGGCTAGCGCCGCACAGCCGCCGGGTGACCGCCTATTTTATCGGTGAATAGACTGGCGCGGGTCTGCAAGCGGTGGCAGTTTCACCAAAATGACCATCATGCGTGACTTCAAATTGATAGTTGTAAAGACCCTGTTTTACGGGTTCACGGTTTTTGGAACGAGGGTTGCCGCCGAGGCGCCGACGGATCGATTTGGGTTCAAGGGGCTGGAAATTTTTCCCATCGACAACCAGATTTCCCTGGTGCGTGCCTCGGACATCAATGGCGACGGGTTGGTGGATTTGGTTCTTGTTAACAATGCCCGCGCCAAGATCAATTTGTTGATCAATCAAACAGGGCAGACAAACCGCCCGGCACCCGCCAAGACGACCCCTCGCAAGGAACTCAATGAACTGCCAGTCGACGCTCGGTTCCGAATTGATTCGATTGCCTCTGAAAAGCGCATTGCCGCCCTGGTTGTCACCGATTTGAACAGTGATGGCCGGCCCGACTTGGCTTATTTTGGCGAACCCAAAGAACTGGTGGTGCAATACAACCTGGGCACCAACGGTTGGGGGTCGCCCAAGCGCTGGCAGATTGGCGACGACACCTCGCTTTCTCCAAACTCTTTGGCCACCGGCGACCTCAACAACGATGGCCGCGTTGATTTGTTGCTGCTGGCTGAAAGCCACATTTTTTATCTGGCTCAAAATGCCAATTATGCGCTGGAGGAGCCCGAGAAAATTCCCTTTGCCGGCACGGTAAAATCCATTCAGGCGCTCGACATAGATGGAGACAAGCGGGATGACTTGCTTCTGGTCAACTGGGATGATCCTAATCCATTTCGATTTCGTCTTCAGACCGAGGCGGGGCAACTCGGCCCTGAAAACCACTTTCCGCTTCCGGCCATTCGGGCGTATTGGGCGGACGATTTGGACGGCGACAGCAAGACCGAGGTAATGGGCATTGCCCAGAATTCGGGGCGCGCCCAGGTGTCCAACTTTGCTTTGAAGGATTCCGAGCCGTTGAGTGGCGAATTCCGTCAGGGACAATTCCAGATTTTCCCATTGAACCGCACTGGCAAGACGCGTCGGGGCGTGGCTTGGGGGGATGTGAACGCGGACAAGTTGCTGGATTTGTTGGTTGCCGAGCCCGACAGCGGTCAACTGGCTTTGTATTTGCAAAAAGCCGACGGCAGTTTGAACCATGCGAATACGTTTCCCACATTTACGGGTGTCAGCGATTTGGCGGTGACTGATTGGGATGGAGACGGCAAGTCGGAGATTTTTGTGCTCAGCGTTGAGGAGCGGCAGGTGGGGTTGACGCGGTTTGATGAGCGCGGACGATTGAATTTTCCCATGGTGCTTCCGTTCGAGGGCAAGCCTCTCGTGATGGCTACAGGTCGTCTTGAGCCTTCAGCAAAACCGGTTCTGGCCGTCATCTCGGAAATGGAAACCAACCGGGTGCTGGTCATTCGCGAGGCTTCTGGGAAAACGCGCGTTCAAAAGCTCAGTGACGCCTTCAAGGCCAATCCCGCGTCGCTCACCTTTCACGACGCGGATCAGGATGGCTTGGCCGACTTGGTGGCTTTAATTCCTTACGAGAAAATAAAAATCCTCCGGCAGGTTCCGGGGGCGGATTTTGAAGAGCTGGACATCATGCCGCCGGGAGGCAACGTCGCCCAGCCGTGGTTGAGCATCGCCGATGTGGACGGCGACGGAAAAACCGAGCTGCTGCTGGCGCAGAAGAATTTTCTCCGGGCCGTGGTGCTGAATAGCGACCTTCAACGCGAAGGAACAGACAACCCCTCCGGCAATTTTGTCGTTAAGGAGCAGATCAACGGTTCGGCGAGCAATTCCAGGATTGTCGCTGCTGTGCCGATGAAAAACGGGACCAACACCATCGCGTCGCTGTTCCTTTTGGATGCGGAAAAAAAAGTGCTCACGCTCAGCGAACGCGACCAGTCAGGTGTCTGGCAGGTGGTCCGCAACATGCCGCTGCCCATGGCCGACTTTCATTTTATGCAAACCATCGGGTTGGGCGCCGAGAAGCCGAATAGTCTTGCCTTTGTGGGCATTAACGCTGGCGCGTGGATGCATCTAGGCGGCAAGGTTTGGGATCTGGTGGAGCGCGATCATTACGAGACGCCGATCAAGGACGCCCGGCTGAATGATCTTATTTCCGGCGATTTGAACAATGATGGCCGCAAGGACTTGGTCTTCCTGGAAACAGCGAAAAATTATGTAGATCTGGTGATGTTTGAGCCGCCGCACAAACTGGTGCCGGCCAATCGCTGGCCGGTTTTCGAGGAAAGGACTTTCCGGTCGCGCCGCGGTGAAATGGCCGAGCCGCGCGAGGCGGTCATTGCCGATTTTACCGGAGATGGGCGCAATGACCTGGCGGTCCTGGTGCATGATCGCATCCTGCTGTATCCGCAGGAATAACTTTTCTTCATCTTCCAGAAAAATGAAAAGGCGGGAGAGGATTCTCCCGCCTTTCTATCTAAATATTCGTTGTGACTATTTCAGCTTGTAAATTGCCGGTTCGCTTAGCTGGCCAAACCGGTCGACCGAACGAAGAACGACTAGTCTGACCTTCGTGTCAGGATCCCCATTTTGAATGAGGCATGAGGTGTGAGCGCTTGGAAGGATCTCTGTGGTCCAGGTTTCGCCGACTTGTTTCTGAAGCACCCATTGCCAGGCCTTTTCCTTTGAAGCAGGCTGCCAGCGCAGTGTGGTGTTTTTTCTTTGGGTGGTGCGCCCGCTTAAAACGGGTTTTTTGGGAGGAGTATTGTGCAGCCATCCTGAGGCAGGCACGAGCGCGGGTTCGGTGTAAAGCTGGTTGGAAACCATGTCGGCCACGCCCCGGGTGTTGCGGGCCAGGCTCTTGAAGTTCCAATGAATGTTGCCTTCTGCGCCAGGCTGGCTTCGGGTGAGGATGATTTGGTTTACAATTTCCTCGGGGCCGCGGGTGGAGCCGACACGTGCCGTGCTGATGCCGGGCCAAAGGTGGCGTTTTTGAATGTTTTGTTCCGCCCACCATTTGAGCAGGACCGGGTAGCTTTGTTCCTTGGCGTCAATGTTCCAGTAAAGTTGCGGGGCGAAATAATCCAGCCAGCCCTCGGCCAGCCATTTGCGGGAATCAGCATACAGGCTTTCGTAGGCGTTAAGCCCCCGGATGCTCGGGGGAACGCCGGATTTCCAGATGCCGAATGGGCTGATGCCAAATTGCACCCATGGTTTTTCGGCCTTGATGGATTTGTAACAGTTTTCAATGAAGGTGTTGACGCTTTCACGTCGCCAGTCGTTTTTGGACAATTTACCTCCCGATTCTTTGTAGCGGGTCCAACTGGGCTCATCCGGGAAATCCATGAGTCGTCCGTTGGCATCGTGTTCCTGATAGGGATAAAAATAATCGTCAAAATGAATGCCATCCACGTTGTAGCGACGAACGACATCCATGATGACGTTCAGCGAGTGTTGTTGAACGTCCGGTTCACCAGGATCCAGCCATAGGAATTTTCCATATTTCCTGACCAATTCCGGACGAGTCTTGCTGATGTGGTCGGCTGAAACCGGACTGGTGGAGGCAAGCACCCTGGCCCGATAGGGATTGAACCAGGCGTGCAGTTCGATGCCGCGCTTGTGGGCTTCCTCGATGGCGAACTCCAGCGGATCGTAATACGGATCAGGAGCCTTGCCCATGGTGCCGGAAAGGTATTCCGACCAAGGCTCATGTTTTGAGGCGTAGAGCGCGTCACAAACCGGCCGAACCTGAAAAATAATGGCGTTGAGTTTTAGGGCGGCGGCACGGTCCAAAATTTCAACAAACTCTTGCTTTTGCTGTTCGGTCGAAAGGCCCTTTTTGGAAGGCCAGTCAATGTTGGCAACCGAGGCAACCCAAGCGCCACGGAATTCGCGCATGGGTTCAGGAGGCTTGATGTCGTTTTGTGATTTCATTGCCGCGCCGAGTGGCGAAAGAGCCGCCACCATGATTGTGGCAATGAGGGGGGAGAGAATGTTTTTTTTCATTGTTGTTCGACGGATGAGTCCCTTTGTTTTTTATTTGATTGTAAAAATTGCTGGAGAACTGGCGATTCCATAGCGGTTCAAGGCCGTCACGGCGACTGCATCGGGCAGGGCCGAGGCAGTTTGGCTGTCAATAGATTCTTCGGTCTGAGTGACGGGGAAAACGGCGCTTACCCATGTGCCATTGACCCTTTTCTGAACCAGCCATTGCCAGATGTTATCCAGTTCGGGGGTGTCCCACTCCAGCTTCATTTGACCATCGGATTGAATGACGTTCAGCGTGGGCTGGAGAGGTTGCTGTTTGCCAAGCCACGGAGAGGAGGGAATCAAGGCGGGTTGGTCATAAACCGTACGCAGTAATTCGTCACTAAGTTTGCCTCGGTTCTGCATCAGCGGTTTCATGCTGAAATGAATGTTGCCATCGGCGCCCTTCTGGGTGCGGGTGGCTTTGATCTGGTTGACGATTTCCTCGGCCTGCCATTCTTTGTCCACGCGGCTGGTGAAGTTGCCCGGCCATAAGTGGCGCCCCTTGAGATTTTGTTCTGCCCACCATTGGAGCAGAACGGGATAGCTCTGTTCGACGGTTTCAATTTTCCAATAGAGCTGGGGCGCGAAGTAATCACCCCAGCCTTCACGAATCCATTTGCGGCTGTCGCAGTAAATTTTTTCATGGGCATCCATGCCCCGGATTTGATCCGGATGGCTTGGCTTCCAGATGCCGAAGGGGCTGATGCCGAATTTGACCCAGGGTTTAGTGGCCTTGATTGTGTCGTAGGCCTGCTTGATAAGGGTATTGACGTTTTCCCGCCGCCAGTCATGGATGGTTTCCACCCCGCCCTCGGCGACGTATTCCAGGAATGTTTCTTCGTCGGGGAATTCCATCTCATGGCCGTTTTCATCCCGTTCAGGGTAGGGGTAGAAATAGTCATCCAGATGAATGCCATCCAAATCGTAATTGGCCAGAAGTTCCTTGATGATGCTGAGGGTGTAATCCTGCACGGCTTTTTTGCCCGGATCGAGCCAGAGGTATTTGCCGTAATTGACCACCAGATCAGGCTGGCTACTGCTCACGTGGTTTGAGGAAATTTTGGATTTGCCGCTGGGATGTTTGGCCCTATAGGGATTGATCCATGCGTGCAGTTCCATTCCCCGTTTATGAGATTCCTCGATGGCGAAGGCCAGCGGATCGTAAAACGGCTCTGGTGCACGGCCCATTTCCCCGGTCAGGAATTCGGACCAAGGCTCAATTTTTGAAGGATACAACGCATCGCAGGCTGGACGAACCTGTAAAACAATCGCATTGAGGTTTAACCGCTTTGCCGTATCCAAAATCTCCAAAAGCTCGGTTTTTTGTTGGTCTGTCGGCAATCCCGGCTTCGAGGGCCAGTCAATGTTGGCCACTGTGGCCACCCAAACTCCACGGAATTCCCGGGCCAGCTTCGGAGGCACCGGAGAATTGGTCAATGCACCAAGGGTCTCTGCAACCAGATTTTCGGGGGAAAACGCCAAGAATGCCGCAGCCAAAGCGCCTGTCTTAAAAAGCATGAAGTATTTCACAAAATAGGGCAGACACTTTACAAGAAACTGTGCTGGCACAGCAAGGGGAGAAGTCAGACGGCAAATATGAATTATACATTTTAAATGTCGGTGCCGTTGACCGTTCAAGTTTTATCGGGAGGAGAACGCTTCAAAGACCGCAGGCGGACTTTCGAGCCCGTATCGGTTCACTGCCGTGACGGCGACCGCTTCCGGCATTTGATTGGTTGCAACCGAAGTCCGATCGTAGGGCAGGATTTGGGATTGCCATTTGCCGCCGTAACGGAATTGGACGACCCATTGAAGGACTCCCTCACCTGGCAATGGTTTCCAAGTGAGATTAAGCTTGTTGGAGTTGTCGGTAACGATAACGTCCGGCTTGGATGGCTGTTTTTGGCTTAACCAAGGCGATGCGGGGACCAAGGCGGGTTCCGTGTAAAGTTTGCCCAGTTCTTCAGCGATGTTCCCGGTGTTTTGTTTGATGGTTTTCATGTGGTAATGAATGTGCCCGGTTGCACCCTGTTGCCTGCGGGTCAGGTTGATTTGGTTGACGATTTCCGAAGTGCTCCACTGATTGCCCAACTGTCCGGTGTTCAGGCCGGGCCACAAATGGCGCCCCTTGGGGTTTTGTTCAGCCCACCATTTAAGCAGGACTGGGTAACTTTGCTCGGGGGGGTCAATGCGCCAGTAAAGCTGCGGCGCAAAGTAATCACACCAGCCGTTTTGCAGCCATTTGCGGCTGTCCGCATAAATGGCCTGATAGACATCGCGGCCTTTGATTTGTGGCGGGTGGCCAGGGCGCCAGATGCCGGGGGGGCTGATACCGAATTTTACCCACGGTTTGACGGATTTAATTCCTGAGTAAAGCCTTTGAACAAAGACGTTTACATTTTCACGACGCCAGTCGTCCCGGCCGAGGTTCCCCTTGGCGGCCTGATAGCGCCGCCATGTGGTTTCGTCATCAAAGGGCAGGACTTTTCCGGAAGCGTCGGTCTGCGTGGGCGGGTAGAAATAATCATCAATGTGAACCGCATCGATGTCGTATCGCCGGACCACATCGAGCATGACCTGTAGCGTGTAATCCTGGGCTGCCTTGTCGCCGGGATCCATCCAAAGATATTTGCCATGCTTGCGAACCAGTGAAGGGTAGCGCCGCGCCACATGGTTAGCGGGAAGGGAACCCTTGGACGGCACCCGGGCGCGGAACGGATTGAACCACGCGTGCAGTTCCAAGCCGCGTTTGTGGGCCTCCAGAACGGCAAACGCCAGCGGATCATAATACGGCGACGGCGCCTTGCCCATGGTGCCGGTCAGATACTCCGACCAGGGTTCGATCTTGGAGTCGTAAAAAGAGTCCCCGGAACCGCGGACTTGAAGGACGACAGCGTTGAAATTGAGCTTTTGTGCCTGATCCAGCATCGCGATCAGTTCCGCTTTCTGCTGGTCGGTGCTTAACCCTGGCTTGGAAGGCCAATTGATGTTGTAAACCGTCGTGATCCAGACGCCCCGGAACTCCCGAAGGGGCTTGGACGGTCGTATGGACGAAGGTTGCCATTGTGCCGCCTGTAGCGAATGCACCGCCGACAGCAAAATAGCCAAAGAAAGCAGACAGGAATTACGCATTGTTTCTCAGAAAGTGCCAGAATTACAGGGGTTTCAGGTAAATGAAAAGCTCGAACTTGGG
The DNA here is from genome assembly GCA_937983475.1 of uncultured Verrucomicrobiales bacterium. Classification (GTDB taxonomy): domain Bacteria; phylum Verrucomicrobiota; class Verrucomicrobiia; order Limisphaerales; family JACDHS01; genus CALJZV01. The sequence goes on along the minus strand of CALJZV010000492.1, from coordinate 2,503 downwards.
TCAATTAGTAGTATTTCCAGATTGGTGTGACCCCAATCAGTTGTGGTTTTTTGGCTTTACTTCACATGGGCCTTGCCGCTTCATTTTCGCCATGTATCTGAAGAATTTGACGATGCTGGGATTCAAATCGTTTGCGGACAAAACGTCGCTCAATTTCCAGCCTGGTGTCACGGCCATCGTGGGTCCCAACGGCTGCGGCAAGTCAAATGTTTCGGATGCCATTCGCTGGGTGCTGGGTGAGCAGTCCGCCAAGGCGTTGCGCGGCGGCGAGATGGCTGACGTCATTTTCAACGGCACGGATGGACGCAAGCCGCTTTCGATGGCGGAAGTTTCCCTGACGATTGGCGATGTGGATGAGGAACACCTCCGCGCCGCCGGCGTGGACATGGCCTTCAATGAGGTGACCGTGACCCGCAGGGTTTTTCGGGACGGTGGCAGCGAGTATTTCATCAACAAGACCGCGTGCCGGTTGAAGGACATTCAGCAACTGTTCATGGGCACGGGTGTTGGGCGCACCAGCTACAGCATCATGGCCCAGGGCAACATCACGCAGATTCTTTCCAGCAAGCCCGAGGATCGCCGGATGATTTTCGAGGAGGCCGCCGGCATCACCAAGTTCAAGGCGCAAAAGCGTGAGGCCCTTCGCAAACTGGAACACACCGACCAGAATCTCCTGCGCGTGGACGACCTCATTCGCGAGGTCAAGCGCCAGATCGGGTCATTGCAACGCCAAGCAGGCAAGGCCCGCCGCTACAAGCAGGTCGCGATGGAATTGCAACACCTGGAAACCCAGTTGGCCCGGCATCAGTTCGACGTTCTTCAAGGTGAAATCGCCGATCGTCAAGCGGCGGTCGAAAAGATGCGCGTGGAAATTGAGGTTTCCTCCGAAAGCGTCCTGCGTTACGAGAACGAGATTGAGCAATTGCGCGTCCGCCTTTCCGAGCTGGAACAGCAAATCAGCCAGGCACAGCAGCAAGGCATCGAACTTAAGGGCCAAGCCGACCGGCACGAAAGTCGCGTCCATTTCAACGAGGAGCGCCTTAAGGAACTTGAAGCGCAAAATGCCAAGGCGTTGACCGACATTACCACGGCTGAAGAACGTCGATTGGCCGCCGAGCAGGAACTGGCGATGGTGAATGACAAACTGGCCGCTTCCACAGCCTCGCTTGATGAGCAGCGCAAAACCTTGGAATCCCGCCGCGCCGCCCTGCAATCCGTTGAGCAGGAATTGCAGCGCAAGCTTGAGGAGCTCCGCAATGTGCAGTCCAGCCTGTTCGCCGCCGCTCAGCAGCTTTCCCGCTCCCGCAACGAAATCAATGCGCTGGACCTTCAAAAACAGGGCAACGTCGTCCGGCTCGAAAAACTTGGCGCCGAGAAAATCCAGATTGAAGAGGAGCGCGCGCGGCTGGAAACGCGCCTTCAGGAATTTGCCGCCAATGTCGAGGCCGAAAAGCTTAATGTGCAGACCCAGCGCGGCACCCTTGAGCAGCGCCAGCAGCGGTTGCGCGAAATTCAACAGGAATTAAATCGCGTTTCGCAGGAATTGGACGGGCTGCTTCGCCAGCAGGCGGAAAAGCGTTCCCGGCTCAACGTGCTTGAGCAGTTGCAGGAATCGCACGAGGGCTTCAGCGCCGGCGCCCTGGCCGCGCTCAAGACCGCGCAGAATGTTCTCGGCACGCTCGCGGACAAAATCAAAGTCCCTGACGAGCATGTCGTCGCTGTGGAAGCCGCGCTCGGGCATCATTTGCAACTGGTGCTCACCGCGCAGCCCGAGTCCGCTCAGCGGATTTTGTCTGACTTGCGGGAAAATAAAAAGGGCCGCGCCAGCATCGCCGCATTGGATTTCCTCGCCGCAAACAGCGGGAGTGCCGGGCAAAGAACGCCGTCGGCGTGTGGTGTTCTTGCGTTAAGCGTCATTGAGGCGGAGCCTTCCATTCAGCCGCTGCTAGACCATCTGCTGGCTTGCACTGTTATCGTTCCTGATCTTGCGGCAGCGAGCGCGGCGCTTCGCGAAACCGGCGGGGCCTTTGATTTCGTCACCACCACCGGCGAATTGCTCAATCGCCACGGCATTTTCACGGGCGGCGCGGCCAATGGGAGCGGCTCGGGCAAGGCGCCGTCCTCCATTCTTGGCCGGAAAAACCAGATTGCGGAATTGCAAGCCGCCATTGCGAAGTTGCAGGAGCAGGGCAACGAAGGCAGCCGCGCCAAGGGGGCCTTGTTGAGCGAACAGACCGGATTGCAGGCGAGCCTGCAACAGGCGCAGACCGAATTGCGCACTCAGGAAGTCGCCATTGCCACGCGCGAGGGTGAATTCAAGGCGCTTCAGAATTCGTTGCGCGTGCTCCATCAGAAAATTGAAACGGTCTCATTCGAGATCAAAACGCTCCAGGCCCAGGAACAGGCGGGCCTACAAAAGCGCGACGCCCTGGCGGCGCAGGTAGCCGACGCCGAGAATCGCGAGCGCGGGCGCCAGGAGCAGGCCAACGAGTCCAACAGCGGG
>CALJZV010000491.1 GCA_937983475.1 uncultured Verrucomicrobiales bacterium | reverse complement strand
TAATTAATTAGTGATTAATGAAAGGCCCGGAAGCTTGCTTCCGCGCCTGTCATAAATCTTTGGTGGAAAGAGAGTAGAGCTCGACGGCATACGGCGGTAGCTCAATTGGTAGAGTAGCGGTCTCCAAAACCGTCGGTTGGGGGTTCGAGTCCCTCCCGCCGTGCCAACAAGGTTGGTAGCCGGAGAGGTGGCAGAGTGGTCTATTGCGGCGGTCTTGAAAACCGCTGTGCGGTAATACGCACCGGGGGTTCGAATCCCTCCCTCTCCGCCAGAAAAAATAGCGTGAAAAATCTAACATTAATTATCGTAGCTGTTCTTGTTGCTGCTGTTTTTATAATGCTTTGGCGGCAAGGAGCTTTTTTGAAGCTGGCTGCATACTTTGATGCCACTAAAGAAGAGCTTAAAAAATGTACTTGGCCGACTTTTGAAGATTTAAAGGGATCCACTGCTGTGGTTATGGTGGCAATTGCATTGCTGGGGGCATTCACTGTTTTGGTGGATTTAATTTTCACATTCTTTATCAAGGCGATTGTTTAAGAGGATATTCATGCAACCTCAATGGTTTGTCATACATACACTTTCAGGCCAAGAGCAAAAGGTTAAGGAAAACATCGAAAAGCGCTCTAAAACTGAGGAGATGGGGGAGGATATAAAGGAAGTTTTGGTGCCTGTCGAAAAGGTTGTTGATGTTCGGGGTGGAAAGAAAACAGTGACCACGCGAAAACTACATCCGGGCTATGTTTACATCCACATGGTACTTTTGGATGATAACAAGCGGGTTTTAGAAAAGCCGTGGTATTTTATTCAAGAAACACCCGGTAAAATTGGCTTTGTTGGAGGAGAGCGACCGATTTCTGTTCCAGAAGAAGATATTGAGACAATCAAGGCCCAAGTATCCGAATCGGAGGAAACCGAGAAGCCCAAGGTGCAATTTGAAGTTGGCGAGACTGTTAAAATCAATGACGGTCCTTTTCTCAACTTCAGCGGCGTGATTGAGGAAATCGAGCCTGACAAGGGCAAGCTAAAAGTGACAGTGAATATTTTCGGGCGCAATACACCTGTGGAATTAGAATATTGGCAGGTGGAAAAAGCGTGAACTACATCAATCTGCGATACAAATAATTTATGGCAAAGAAAGTTACAGGACAGATTAAGCTTCAAATTCCGGCTGGCCAGGCCAATCCGGCTCCTCCGGTAGGGCCAGCTCTTGGGCAGCACGGTGTGAACATCATGGGGTTTTGCAAGGAATTTAACGCAGCTACCAAGGACCAGGCAGGATTGGTGATTCCTGTTGTCATTACTGTCTATCAAGACAAGTCCTTTACCTTTATCACCAAGTCTCCTCCTGCAGCCGTTCTTCTCAAGAAAGCGGCTAATATCGCCTCTGGGTCGAAAACACCTAATAAAGACAAGGTGGGCAAAGTCACTCGCAAGCAGGTCATGGACATTGTCAAAATGAAAATGAAGGACTTGAACGCGACCAATGAAGAAGCAGCTTTTCGCATGGTTGCCGGCACCGCGCGAAGCATGGGAATAGAAATCGCCGGTTAAATACCATTAACGCGGGAGAGCGTTGCTCGTTAAAACCGCTACTAAGTATGCCCAAAAAACATAGTAAAAGATATCGTAAAGCTCTTGAGTTGGTAAACCCCAACCAAACATATACGCTCAAGTCGGCAGCCGACATCATTAACCGCTTTCCCAAAGCAAAATTCAACGAGACTGTTGAGCTTGCTTTCAACCTTGGGGTGGATCCTCGTCAGTCTGATCAAATGGTGCGCGGAACTGTTCCGCTTCCCCATGGAAGCGGTAAAACAGTCAGGGTGGTTGTCTTTACCAAGCCTGGTGCTGCGGAGGACGCCGCTAAGGCAGCAGGTGCCGAATATGTTGGGTTCGAAGAGTTGATCAAAAAGTGTACCGAAGGGTGGTCCGATTTTGACATTGCCATCGCGACTCCGGAAGCGATGACAGAAGTTCGAAAGCTGGGAAAGGTTCTTGGGCCGCGTGGGTTAATGCCGAATCCCAAAACCGGTACGGTCACCGATGATACCGCCAAGGCTGTCAAGGAATTCAAGGCTGGCCGTGTCGAATTCAAAATTGACAAGGCTGGAAACCTCCATGTTCCAGTTGGAAAGGCAGCCTTTCAGCCCAGACAAATAGAGGAGAATGCCCGTGCAGTGCTTGAAGCCGTCGTAAAGGCCAAGCCTTCAAGCGCGAAGGGCACATTTATTCAAAGCTGCACCCTTTCGACGACGATGAGTCCGGCCGTGCGTCTTGACCTGCGGGAACTTCAGGCGGTGTCCTAATTTATCAAAAGGAGAAATTCAACATGCGTGCTGAAAAAAAGTTTATTAGCAGCGAGTATATTAATCGTCTTAATTCATCGCCTTTTTTTATTGTAGTTGACTATACCGGCCTGAAAGTCGGTCCCATGACCGAGTTGCGCAAACGCTTGCACCAAGGGGGGGCGGAAATTCATGTTGTGAAGAATTCAATCTTCAAAATTGCAGCTCAAGAAGCCGGAGTCAATGAATTGGGTGGTTTGTCAGGACAATTGGCGGTGGTTACTGGACAGCGCGATGTATCCGCTGCGGCTAAAGTCATTAAGACTTTCAGTTCTGAATTTGAAAAGCCGAAGATTAAATTTGGTTTTTTAAACAATCAACGACTTGAAAGTGGTGACTTGATTGCATTGGCTGATTTGCCGTCAATCGAAGTTTTGCGAGGCAAGCTGCTTGGCGTATTACAGGCTCCTGCGACCAAACTGGCGGTTTTGCTTAATACGCCCTCGACCCAGTTGGCCCGCGTTTTGAAGGCGCGCGTTGACAAAGGAGAATAATCACTGACTTTCCTTCCCGTTCTAAGCCGACGGGAGGGGATAATAACAACAAACTAACAAAGTAAATCGTCGGCTTGCTGGCTGGTAAGCTTAAACCATTTACGGCTGTGAATGACGACGAAACTGAAAGGACACATGGCTGACATAGCAACGATTGTAGATCAACTGAGCAAATTGACCGTTATTGAGACTGCTGAACTGGTCAAAAAACTGGAAGAAACCTGGGGTGTTACGGCTGCTGCTCCTGTGGCTGTTGCCGCCGCCGCGCCTGCCGCAGGTGGTGCCGCTCCCGCTGCGGCTGCCAAAGATACCTTTGACGTCATTCTCGCTTCGGTTCCGGCTGATAAGAAAATTGCCGTGATTAAGGCTGTTCGCGAAGTCAAAGCTGGACTCGGTTTGGCCGAAGCCAAAGCTTTGGTCGAGGGTGCACCCAAGCCCGTCTTGGAAGGAGCCAATAAGGCTGATTCTGACAGCGCCAAGAAAAAGCTTGAAGAGGCTGGCGCAAAAGTTGAAGTCAAGTAATTGTCTTAGGGTTGGGGTGGTGGAAGTGGATGCTTTCGCCACCCTACTCCTTGTTGATTTGTAATTGGGAAGATCGAATATTTTATCAGGCGCTACAGTTTAATTTTTTGAAAACGGCGAGTTCTCTGCTGAACGCAGAGTGCTTGCCTTGTCTTGTTTGCAGTAAATAACGGAGGGGCACACAACCCCTCCAACGCAGAGGTCCAAAATGCCATTAAAACCAACTGAAAGAGTAAACTTCGGGAAAATCAAGGAAGTCAATGCAACGCAAACTATGATATAGATAGATGTCAATTCCTACCACGAATTTTTGCAATTGGATGTGCCGCCCTCCAAGCGGAAGAACATCGGGTTGCAGGCGGTTTTCACAGAAGTGTTTCCTATTGAAAGTTACGATGGGAAGTGTGTTTTGGACTTTGACAGTTACGATATTGGCGAGCCCAAGCAGGACTGGTTGGAATGCCTTCGCGAAGGGATCACCTACGGGGCGCCTCTTCATGTGACATTCAAACTGAAAGAGGAAAAGTCAGCGAAGGAAGAGAAGGTGTTCATGGGAGAGCTCCCTTTGATGACGCCTCAGGGCACCTTTGTCATCAATGGTGCCGAGCGGGTGATTGTCAGCCAGTTGCATCGTTCCCCTGGCATTGCGTTTGAATCTACACAACATCCTAACGGAAAAACGCTCCACTCGTTCCGTATTATTCCAGATCGGGGTTCTTGGTATGAGGCGCAGTTCGACACGAGTGATTTGCTGTATGTCTATCTTGATCGAAAAAAACGGCGGAGAAAATTTTTAACAACGACCTTTTTCCGTGCCTTGGCGAATTTCGATGCCAAGGAAGGTTCCAAAAAGAACAGTAATGAGACCGGTTCAGACGCAGAAATCCTGGAATTGTTTTACGACATCGAAACACTAGGCGTAAAAGAGGCCGAGAAGTTGGAGAACATCCAAAACAAGGTGTTGATTGAGGACGCAGTTGATGCTGACAAGGGTATTGTAGTCGCACGTGCCTTTGAGCCCTTGTCCAAGGCGGTTGTCCGTCAAATTGGAGAACTCGGCATTAACAAAATTCGCGTAGTGGATACGAGCATTGATGACGGGATTGTCATCAAATGCATGAAGAAGGATCCTACAAAGAATGAAGAAGAAGCATTGAAGGATATTTATCGTCGCCTGCGTCCTGGTGATCCACCGACAGCAGCAAATGCCCGTGCATTGATCAAGCGTTTGTTCTTTGATCCCAAGCGGTATGATTTGGGCCGGGTGGGGCGCTACAAGATTAATCAGAAGCTGGGATTAAAAAACGGGGACTCTCGCATTTTGACAAAGGAAGATCTTGTTGCTGCTACCAAATATTTGCTCCGCCTTAAAAAGGGCGAGGGCACTTTGGACGACATCGATCACTTGGGAAGCCGCCGCATCCGGACAGTCGGTGAACTGCTTGCCAACCAGTGCCGCGTTGGCTTGGCCCGCACGGAGCGATTGGTCAAGGAGCGCATGACGCTGTTTGATCAAAGCATGGAGAGCATGACCCCACAAAAGCTCATCAATCCCAAGGCGCTTTCGGCTGTCATCCGTGATTTCTTTGGACGCAGTCAGTTGTCCCAGTTCATGGATCAGATCAATCCCTTGGCGGAATTGACTCACAAGCGCCGCCTGTCTGCGCTCGGGCCGGGTGGCTTGTCGCGGGACCGCGCTGGGTTTGAAGTGCGCGACGTGCATCCCTCCCATTACGGGCGCATTTGTCCGATTGAAACTCCCGAGGGGCCGAACATTGGCTTGATCGCGTCATTGGCCACATTTGCACGCGTCAATGATTTTGGCTTTTTGGAAACGCCATACCGCAAGGTCGAAAACGGACGGGTGACTAATCACATCGATTACCTGACTGCCGATCGGGAGGAGCAATTCATCGTTGCTCAGGCCAATGCCCCGATTGATGAGAAAGGCAACTTTTTGGTTGAGCGGGTTCCCTGCCGCTGCAAAGGGGACTTTATTGACGTCGAACCTCAGCGGGTCGATTACATGGACGTGTCGCCAAAGCAGTTGGTGTCGGTGGCGGCAAGCCTGATTCCATTCCTGGAACACGACGATGCGAACCGCGCATTGATGGGCTCAAACATGCAACGGCAGGCTGTGCCTTTGCTGGTGACGGAAGCGCCCTTGGTAGCAACCGGTATTGAGGAGCGGGTTGCCCGTGACTCTCGCGCTGTGTTGGTTGCCGAGGAATCCGGAAAAGTGGCATCGGTGACGGGTAGCTTGGTGATTATCACCCAGGACGGGAAACTTCCCGAAGGCAAAAAGAAAATTAAGAACGATCCTGCTCACGGAATTTACGTATATAACATCCGTAAATTCATGCGCTCCAATGCGGCCACGTGCATTAATCAAAAGATTCTGGTTTCCAAGGGGGATACCGTGAAGCGAGGTCAGGTAATTGCCGATGGCCCTTGTACACAAAACGGCGAGTTGGCTTTGGGACGAAATGTCCTCTGCGCCTTCATGCCTTGGAATGGTTACAACTTCGAGGACGCAATTTTGATCAGTGAACGCATTGTCAAGGACGATGTGTACACCTCGATTCATATTGATGAATTTGAAGTTGGTGCCCGCGACACCAAGCTTGGCCCAGAGGAAATCACACGCGACATTCCAAACCTCGGTGAAGAGGCGCTGAAAAACCTCGGTCCAGACGGCGTGATTCGCATCGGTGCCGAAGTCAAGCCGGGCGACATTCTTGTGGGCAAAATCACTCCCAAGAGCGAAACGGAGCTGGCGCCTGAAGAGCGGTTGCTCCGCGCCATTTTCGGCGAAAAGGCCGCGGACGTGAAGGATACCTCCCTCAAGGTTCCATCCGGCACCTATGGCATCGTGATGGATGTCAAAGTGTCGTCGAAAAAAGAACGCGAAGCGGAAAAGGAATCCCGAGTACTCGGAGCCGAAGGAAAGCGACACGGCAAGCAGGTTCAGGAGGAATACAAACAGAAAATGGACGAGCTTCGGGAGCAGTTGACCGAGGCGTTGAGCAACATTTTGCTGGGAGAAAAGATTCCATTGGACGTGGTGAACTCCGAGACCGGCGAGATCATCATTCCTGCCAACCGGAAGATCACCAAGACCCTGTTGCGGAAATTGGCTCAGGTTTATGATCGCATCGAGATCGACCCCTCGCCTATCCGCAACAAAATTAACGAGATCATAGGCAGCTTCAAAAAGAAGTTCGATGACCTCCGCATGCAATATGACGAGGAACTCGAGCGGGTGGAAGCCGGTGACGAAGTGGACAGCGGCGTCATTAAGCAGGTGAAGGTTTATATTGCCTCCAAGCGCAAATTGTCTGTGGGAGACAAAATGGCGGGACGGCACGGCAACAAAGGTGTCGTGGCCAAGATCGTCCCCGAAGAGGACATGCCTTTCCTGGCCGACGGCACCCCAGTGGACATTGTTTTGAACCCGTTGGGCGTGCCTTCGCGCATGAACGTCGGACAAGTGCTGGAAACCCACTTGGGTTGGGCCGCCAAGATCCTTGGGATGAAATTTGCGACGCCCGTGTTCGACGGCATCCGGGAAAAGGATATCCGCGGCTACTTGAAGCAGGCAAAGTTACCCGAGCACGCCAAAGCGCTGCTGTATGACGGACGTACTGGCGAAGCCTTCGATCAGGAAATTGTTGTCGGCTACATCTACATGATGAAACTGGGGCATTTGGTTGCCGATAAAATCCACGCTCGAGCCGTCGGCCCGTATTCGCTGGTTACTCAACAACCGCTGGGTGGCAAGGCGCAGTACGGCGGTCAGCGTTTCGGGGAAATGGAAGTGTGGGCGATGGAGGCCTATGGGGCCGCTTACACCTTGCAGGAGTTGCTCACCGTCAAATCCGACGATGTTCAGGGGCGCACGCGGATTTATGAAAGCATTGTCAAGGGCGACAACTGCCTTGAGGCGGGCGTGCCCGAATCCTTCAACGTGCTGGTCAAGGAAATGCAGTCCCTTGGCCTTGACGTCAAAGTCGGTTATTCCAGCTCTGCGGACCAACCGGCGGACACTACAGCATTAGCAAACCTTTGAAAATTAACGGATATTTAGGCGGAACCTGGACAGGAACCGCCGCTTAAAGCATATGAACTCGAAAGAAACAGCTCGCGAATTACTGGGTTTGGATAAGGTGAACCAGGTGGAATATGTGGCCATTTCGGTAGCTTCCCCCGAATCCATCCGCGCTTGGTCCAAGGGTGAAATCAAGAACCCCGAAACCATCAATTACCGCACCTTCAAGCCGGAAAAAGGCGGCTTGTTCTGTGAGCGCATTTTCGGGCCGGTCAAGGACTGGGAATGCTCCTGTGGCAAATACAAGCGCATCAAGCATCGCGGCGTGGTCTGTGACCGCTGCGGTGTGGAAGTGACTATGGCGCGGGTCCGTCGCGAGCGCATGGGCCACATCGAGCTGGCTGTGCCTGTTTCCCACATTTGGTTTTTCAAGTGCATGCCATCCCGCTTGGGATTGGTGCTGGATATGACAGCGCGGAACCTCGAACGCGTCATATACTACGAAGATTACATGGTAATCGACCCGGGCTCGACCCCGCTGAAGCTGCACCAGCTCCTGAGTGAGCATGAATACCGCGAAGCGCGGGAAACCTACGGCCCGGATGCGTTTGTTGCCAAGATGGGAGCGGAAGCAGTGCGTGAGGGCTTGGCCAATGTGGATTTGCTGCGCCAGGTGGACCAGCTCCAGCAGGCAATGACCGAAACCAAGAGCAAGCAAATCCGCAAGAAAATTGCCAAGCGGATCAAATTGCTCTCGTCTTTTGCGGCCTCCAAGGCCCGTCCGGAATGGATGATTCTGACGGTGCTGCCGGTGATTCCTCCCGATCTGCGTCCGCTGGTGCCGTTGGAAGGCGGCCGTTTTGCGACGTCCGATCTCAATGACCTTTACCGGCGCGTCATCAACCGCAACAATCGTCTTAAGAACCTGCTCCAGCTCAAGACCCCTGAGGTCATTATTCGCAACGAAAAGCGCATGTTGCAAGAGGCGGTGGATGCTCTGTTTGACAACGGTCGCCATGGCCGCGCCGTTACGGGTGCCGGCAATCGCTCCCTCAAATCCTTGAGCGACATGCTCAAGGGCAAGAGCGGACGTTTCCGCCAAAATCTATTGGGCAAACGCGTGGATTATTCCGGTCGTTCCGTGATTGTTATCGGCCCGGAATTGAAACTCAACCAGTGCGGTCTTCCCAAAAAAATGGCGTTGGTATTGTTCGAGCCCTTCATCATTCGCCGTCTCAAGGAGCTTGGCTACGTGCATACGGTGCGCTCCGCAAAGAAAATGATCGAGCGCCAGTCGCCGGAGGTTTGGGATATTCTCGAAGAAGTTACCAAGGGACATCCGGTCCTGCTGAACCGTGCTCCGACTCTGCACCGCTTGTCCATTCAAGCCTTCGAGCCCGTCCTGATTGAAGGCGAGGCCATTCGGATTCATCCGCTGGTCTGCACGGCCTACAATGCGGACTTCGACGGTGACCAGATGGCCGTTCATGTGCCGCTTTCTGTGGAGGCACAAATGGAAGCGCGCCTGCTGATGATGGCGCCATTGAACATTTTCAGCCCTTCAAGCGGCAAGCCCATCATGACCCCCACGCAGGATATTACTCTCGGCTGTTATTATCTGACCGCCGAACCGCGCGCCAAGAAAGACGGCAAGCGGATTATGCTGTTCGGGTCCAAGAGCGAAGTCATTTTCGCATACGCCGATGGAGAATTGAGGCTCCATGACCGCGTTCGCCTGTCGAATCCGGATTTGGGCAAAAAGACGGTTTATGGGGATTCGGAAAAGAAGGCGATTGAAACCACCGTGGGCCGGGTCATTTTCAGCGAAATCTGGCCAACGGAACTCGGGTTTCCAAATAAAAGCGTTGGCAAGTCCCAACTAGGAGACCTTATTTGGAATTGCTACAAGCATTGCGGCCACGAAAAGACTGTCGCCACACTCGACCGCCTCAAGGAAATGGGCTTTCGCGAAGCCACGCGGTCAGGTTGCTCCATTGGTATTGATGACATGATCATTCCCAAGGAGAAGGACCAGGAAATTCATACCGCTCAAAAGCAAATTGCCGAGGTGGAAAAGCAGTATCGCAAAGGTGTTATCACCCCAGGCGAACGCTATAACAAGATCATCGATATCTGGACTCATGCCACCGACCAGATCGCGGGCGTCATGCTCCGTACGTTGGATCAAAACCAAGGCAAGCGGGAATACAATCCCATTTCACTCATGGTGGACTCTGGTGCGCGCGGTAATAAGCAGCAGGTGCGCCAGTTGGCCGGGCTTCGCGGTTTGATGGCCAAGCCGAGCGGTGACATCATCGAAAAACCGATTTTGTCAAACTTCCGCGAAGGGTTGACCGTGTTGGAATATTTCATTTCAACTCACGGTGCCCGCAAGGGTCTTGCTGATACTGCTCTAAAGACCGCGGATTCCGGTTACATGACCCGCAAACTGGTGGATGTTGCCCAGGACGTCATCATTCAGGAGGACGATTGCGGCACCACCAACGGCATTTGGGTGGGCGCTATTTTTGAAGGCGAGGATGAGGTGGTTAAATTGAGCGAGCGTTTGGTTGGTCGATGCTCTTGCGAAGATATTCCCGATCCCCATAACCCGCGCCAAATGCTCGTCAAAGCCAACCAAGAGATTGACGAAGCAAAGGCAAAAGCGATTGATAACGCAGCCATTGAGCGCGTTAAAATCCGCTCGGTCCTCACCTGCGAAAGCAAGCAGGGCGTTTGCGTTGCTTGTTACGGTCGCAATCTGGCCACTGGTGGCGCTGTCAAGCTGGGTGAAGCCGTCGGCATCATCGCGGCTCAATCCATCGGTGAGCCTGGAACCCAGTTGACGATGCGAACCTTCCACATTGGTGGAACAGCCGCTTCGGTCTTCAAGCAGCCGCAGATCAAGTCCAAGTACGACGGCGTCATTCGCTACAACGAGTTGCGCCTGGTCAAGCTGGAGGATGGAAACAACATCGTTCTCAACAAAAATGGATCAATTTCGGTGTTGGCGGAAGACGGGCGTGAACTGGAAACCCACAATGTCGTCATTGGCGCGGTGATTTCAGTCGCCGACGGCGCCAAGGTGAAGAAGGGCGAAACCTTCGTCCAGTGGGATCCTTACAACGTCCCGATTCTTTCGGAGAAGGCGGGCCGGATCAAATTCCATGACATCATCGAGGGTGTGACGATGAAGCACGAGGTGGATGAAACCACTGGCCAAGAGGCCATGGTTATCATTGAGCACAAGGAGGATTTGCACCCGCAAATTGTCATTCTCGACGACAAGAATGAAACTGTGGCCAACTACCCCATTCCTTCCGGCGCGCATATCGTCGTGGAGGAGGGGGACAAAATCGTGGCTGGAACTCTCATGGCCAAGACGCCGCGCAAGACGTCGAAAACCAAGGATATTACCGGCGGTTTGCCGCGTGTTGCGGAACTGTTCGAGGCTCGTCGTCCCAAAGACGCGGCGGAAATTTCCAAGATTGATGGAGTGGTGGATTTTGGCCCCAGTGTTCGAGGCAAGCGCTGTATTCTCATCCGCGACATGCAGACCAGCGTTGAGGAGGAGCATTTGGTTCCAATCGGCAAGCACGTTATTGTCTTCAAGGGTGATTACGTCAAGAAAGGGCAGCAATTGACTGAAGGACCGATTGATCCGCATGAAATTCTGGAGATTTGCGGGCCTCAGGAACTACAGGAACACTTGGTCAACGAGGTCCAGGAGGTGTATCGCCTTCAGGGTGTCACCATTAACGACAAGCACATCGAAATCATAGTACGCCAGATGCTTCGCAAGGTTCGTATTACCGAACCGGGCGACACCCTCTTCCTTTGGGGCGAACAGGTGGACAAGATAGCCTTTGAGCAGGAGAACGCCCGTGTTGAAAAAATGGGCGGCAAACCCGCAGAGGCTTCCCCAGTGTTGCTGGGTATTACCAAGGCGTCTTTGGAGACAGAAAGTTTCCTGAGTGCGGCTTCATTCCAGGACACTACGCGTGTGCTGACTGACGCGGCCACGATGGGCAAAATGGATTACCTGCGCGGCTTCAAGGAAAATGTGATCATGGGTCACATAATCCCGGCGGGCACAGGGTTCGATCTGCATCGAAAAGTCGAACTCACACCTTTGGTGGAGCCAGTTCCTGTAGAGGAGGAGCAAGAGGCAGAACCACTAGTCGGCTAAAACCGGCAAATATATTCTCCCAAAAAGAGCAACCCGCGAGGGTTGCTTTTTTTTATCTTCAGACAACCAGTTGGAGTCTTGCCTTGACCCCAAAAGATATTTTTTGCTTACATAATGCCGACCATCACCAATACCAACCTCCAACGCCATTGCCTCAGATTATGAAAAACCTCCTCTTGACACTTTTGTTTTTAATCATTGCTGATCAACAGCTTGTGCTAAAAGGTGCGGTTGAAAATGGAAATTTTGAGACTGGGAATTTGACGGGTTGGGTGACGACAAATTCTGCCGATGGCAGCTGGATTGTATATTCTGGAACTCCTTTTACTTCGGCGGGAATCCCCGTGAACAATCCTCCTTCCGAGGGTGTTTATGGTGTGTTGGCGGATCAGTCGAACTTCAGTTCGATGATTCTGTATCAGGATATATCCGTTGGTCAGGCCCTTCCGGGTCACCCTGAGCCTGTTTTGAATTTAAAAATGGCATACGAGAATTATTTTCCGGATTTTGGGACGCCAAATTCGCTGGACTACACTGTGCCCGAAGTGAATCAACAGTTGCGAATTGACTTAATCAAAACCAATGCGGCTGTGGATTCCATGAACCCCAGCGATGTGTTGGCGACGGTCTTTCATACGGTTTCGGGCAGTCCCTTGTCGCAGTCGGTTACAAACGTCTCGTTGGGCTTGGGTAGTTTTGTCTCCTCCACCGTTCGTTTGCGGTTTGCAGTGGTTGTTAATCGGGCTCCATTAGTTGTCACTGTGGACGAGGTGTTCCTCGACAATGAAAGCCCAAATAGTTTTCCGGTGGTCAACATTACCAGTCCGACGAACAATGCGCCGTTTGTAGCCCCTGCGGTTGTGACATTAACTGCGAATGCCAGCGACAGCGATGGAGAGGTCACCAAAGTCGAGTTTCTGGTAGATGGGAACGTGATCGGTACAGTCACAAATGCTCCCTACCAAATCACCAACACCTTTCCAGCAGGCACATATACCGTCACTGCTCGCGCCACCGACAACGAAGGCGGACAATCCATTTCGCCGCCCATAACAGTCCGTTCCATGGTGGTGCCATCAGTGACCCAACAGCCCCAAAGCCAAGGCGCATCCTTCGGCAACACAGTGGTATTCTCCGTATCGGCAAGCGGATCCAGTCCTCTTACGTATCAGTGGCGGAAAAACGGGCTGAATTTGGCCAATGAGGGCAATGTGTCTGGGGCCAACTCGCCGACATTAACCTTGGTAAATGCCGCTGGAGCCGATGCAGGAACGTATTCGGTGGTTGTCGGCAACGACGTGGGAACAGACACCAGTGCAGGAGCTGCTTTGAGTGTGGTTGATCCGCTAATCATAACTCAACCTGAGGGCTTAAGTAAGGAAGCTGGAACATCGGCTTCGTTTACCGTGCAAATTCAAGGAAGCCTCCCCATTGGATATCGATGGCAGCATGATGGTGTGGATTTGATTGAAGGCGGAAATGTGTCGGGTGCTGGTACTGCAACCCTTCAGATCAGCAATTTGAATGGGTTCGACCGTGGAGATTATTCTGTGATTGTCACCAACGCGTTCGGTTCGGTCGAATCGGAACGAGTGGAGTTGAATGTGATTGACCCATTTATTCATGGACAGCCTGCGAATCTGACCGTTGGCGCTGGTTCCAATGCGGTTTTCAGCGTTCAGGCCAGTGGGGCAGGGTTGACATACCAATGGCGTCAAAATGGTATTCCGTTGGCCAACGGAGGGCATGTTTCGGGCGCAAATTCTCCAACGCTCTCATTGGCTGGAGTGACGCAAGCAGAGGCCCAAACCTATTCGGTTTTTGTATCCGGATTTTTTGGCGCACTGACTAGCAGCAATGTTGCCCTGACGGTGATTGATCCGCCTTTCATAACAGGACAGCCAGTCGCGCTCACTAAAGATCAAGGCGACGCCGCAACATTTTCTGTTGGCGTTAACGGGACCGCGCCCTTTGAATATCAATGGTTTTTTGGCGGGGAACCGATCGCTGGAGCCACCCAGGCGGCTTATGAAATTGCCAGTGCACAGATGGCTCAGGCCGGTGGTTATACTGTGGTTGTCTCCAACTTTGCCGGTTCGGCGACCAGTTCTGTGGCTCAACTGACAATTGTTCCGGATGCGATTGCGCCGACTGTCAAAATATTGACGCCTAAAGCCAATTCGAGCGTTTCCAGTGGCACAATCACGATTGGCGGAACCGCAAAAGATGCCACTCGCGTTAAGTCAGTTTCCTACAGTCTAAATGGTGCACCCTTTGTTCCGGCAGGCATCAGCTTTGGCGTGTCTTTCACCAACTGGTCTGCCACGGTTAATCTGGTGCCCGGGACGAACACGCTTTCAGTCATGGCCACGGATTTGGCCGGCAATACGGCTGCTGCTACGGTGCGCTTTTATTACGCGGTGCCTGGTTTGTTCACATTAAACATCAATGGCGAGGGGGCGATCATTCCAGCCACCAGCTCCATTGGAACCCCAACGAACGGCGCGACCTTGCTCGTTGGACGAACATACAAGTTGACAGCCAAAGTGGTTGGCACCAACTCGATCTTTACCAACTGGACCAGCGGAGGCGGGAGCGTGTTGCAAACCAATAACATGATTTTCAGCTTCACCATGCAGTCCAACATGGTGGTAAACGCCAATTTTATCCCCAACCCGCTCAATCAGTTTGGCGGCATATACAATGGCTTGTTTTATGAAGAGGCCGGAGTCGCGCATCGAAGCGCAGGTTTCTTCACCGTCAAAGTCACTTCAAAATTCGGTTACAGCGGAAAGCTGATGCTCAATGGCGATGCCATTTCCTTCAGTGGCAAACTTCGGATTGACGGAACGGCTGACAAGTTGGTTTCGCGCGCCAAATTCGGCAAGAGCCCCCTGGACTTGAGCTTTTTGGTGGACTTAACAGGTGGAAACTCGATCACGGGTGTTCTCTCCGATGGGCAGAGTTGGACGTCCTCAATTTTGGCCGACCGTTGGGTTTGGAATGAAGCCTCGCCAGCCACATCATACGAAAATCTCTACACGGCTGTGTTTCCCGGATTCTCTGATAATAGCGAGGGCCCGGTGGGTTGGGGCTCCGCGAACATCACGGTTACTCCCAATGGAAAAGTGAAGATTGCTGGCCAAATGGGGGATGGCCAGAAAATCAAGCAATTGACGACCATTTCCAAAGATGGAGCCTGGCCGTTTTTCTCCTCCCTGTATTTCACCAAGGACCAGGTCGTGACCAATGCCAATCTGGTGGTGAAAACCAACAAGGAATTCCAAGGTTCATTGATGGGCTGGCTGACATTTTCTCAAAATGTGCCGGCAGCCACCACAAATCTGGCCCCGCAAGGAAACCTGAGTTGGATCAAGACCCGCTGGACCAACACCACTTATGTCGCCGGGTTCACAAACCAGTTTGATGCCATTTCTTCACGATGGGTGGGCCCATTGGCTGAAGCAACAATTCCGCCGATTGCTGTGACCAACGCATTGGTGACAGTGTCGGAGGGCAATCTGCAAAATTCCTTCGACGTGGGTGTGCTTGTGACTCCAGAAAAGATGGTAACCGCCTCTTTAACGAACAATTTCAAAATTGCCATGATCAAACGCAGCGGCGTGATCAAGGGAACCTTCGCACACCCATCCGCGCCGCTTCCGGTCACCAAGTGGATTGGCGTTTTGCTTCAGGATTACAATGTTGGATACGGCTGCTTTATGGGGCCGACTTTGAGCGGCTCCGTTTATCTCAGGGCTGAGTCGGAACCTGAATAGCCATTGTCCGTTGGCGTTGCGCCTCGTTCAAAAATACTGCTGTGGCACTTCCCACATTCAGGGAGTCCACTTGATTGCACATGGGAATGGAAACCGACTCGTCGCAAGCCGCGATTACCGCGTCGGACAACCCGTGCCCTTCGCTGCCAAAAACGATGCATAGGTCCTTGAAGAGTTGAGCATCGTGAATGGACTTGCTTGCTCCGTGAGGATGCGCCGCGACGCAAACGACACCGTGGCTTCGGAGCGTTTCGATGATTGATGGCAGATGAGATGCCCGGACTATTGGCAAATTAAAAATGGTTCCCATGGAACTGCGCACCGAGCGCCGCAGATACGGGTCACAACAGTTCTTGGCAAGAATCAATCCGTGGGCGCCAAACGCGGCGCAATTCCGAATGAGCGCCCCCATGTTTTCGGCGTTGCCTATACCATCGGCGGAGGCAAAGAACAGCGGACGTGGGCTGCCTTGGATCAATTGTTCCAGTGATATTCCCGAGGGTGTTTTGGCAACGGCCAGGATGCCTTGGTAAAATGAATAGCCGGTCAATTGCTCCAAGACCTGTTTTTCAGCGATGAAGACGGTTATGTCCTCGGGCCGCATGTGCAGCAGGTGTTCAACCGACTTTATCCATCCGGGTGGCACCAGCATGGACACTATGGGAATGTGGCTTTGCAGTAATCGGACGACTACTTTTTCCCCTTCGCCAATAAATATGTCCTGTCCTTCCAGATTCTTTTGCTGGCCCATGTTCCGGTAGGGGGCAAGCCGTGGATCGTCAAATGAATGGATTTCTTCAACGCGAAACATGGTCGGCTGAGAATAAGAAATCTCAAGGGGCTGGACTCACATCCAGCCGGAAGAAGCCCGTTGGAACCGCGTTTGTGACTGTAAAAATGCCGCCGCCATACCCATCGGAAACAGGAAGCTGGGGCAAAGGTGTCCATGCGCCATTGCTCTGAAGGTTTGATTGCGTTTGCAGGCGATAAAGCCGTCCGCTCATCGCGGGAAAATAGCGTATTTGAAGGTTGCTGCCCGTGGAATTTGCTTGGACTGTGACCCGTGACTGCGCGCTGTTGGGGTTGGTTCCCAGCAAATATTCCTGAGCAGTGGAATAGCCGTCGCCATCATGATCGAGTGAACCGGCTACATTTGCTCCAAAGTAAAACTGGCTCCACCATGCAGGCACGGAATTGGAGGAAAATTGCTCCTGACTGATCACGTAATCGAATCGAACGGCGTCCGCCATCACCACTTTTCCTGTTGGCGAGGAATCATTCGACAATCGAACAAATCCATTGGTGCCGGAGGCAAATTCTCTTCCGGCCGCAAGCAGCAACCACTTGCCACCGTTGATAGTCTGGTTGACTAAAAACGTCTCTGTGCCGCTGGCGTGAGCCACCTGAAATGGGGCGTTGGTTGCCCGGTTGCTGCCTTGAGGAAACCAGATATACACGTCGTAGAGGCCCGGCGTGGTGATTTTGGGACGAAACGTGGCCGTTGCTGTGGGAGCGCCCACAACCGTGTTCGCAAAGTGATAGTCGGTGGAAAATTTGTCAGTGGAGATCGTTCCGGTGGACCAACTGCCTGTAAAACTCGCCTCATGATTATCCAATATGATCTGCCCTGCGGTCTTGAAATGATACCCGGCGGATCGGAACTCGTTGGTGCCGGAGTGGGAGACGACCTG
>CALJZV010000490.1 GCA_937983475.1 uncultured Verrucomicrobiales bacterium | reverse complement strand
GGGCCGCCGCCTGCGTGATCAACGGGGGCTCGTCCTGGTCGCCGAGGACGAGCCGGACTTACGAAAGCTGGTTTCCACCGTCCTCACCCGCCACGGCTACCGGGTGCTGGCGGCGGAATCAGGAGTAAGGGCCTTGGAACTCTGGGCGAAACACAGCGGAGACATCCAACTGCTGCTGACGGACATGGTGATGCCCAACGGCATGTCCGGACGAGAACTGGCGGACCAACTCTTGACCAAAAAACCCAATCTCAAGGTGATTTTCTCCAGCGGCTACAACCGCGATATGGTCGAAAAGGGCGGCTCGCTTCCCGGAGGGAGCGCGTTCCTGGCGAAGCCTTATCCGCCCGATAAACTCCTGCGCCTGGTCCGCGACAGCCTGGACGACCGCGAAAACACGGCCTTCCTTTCCAAAACAGACCTCGCCAACGCCGCCGCCGAGGCGAGCCGGTAAGGGATTACTCAATTTTGGCGCTTGATTGTCACCGGGTCCGGCACGACCCTGTCGCCCCAATTGTTTACAAAAATTATGGACTCTCTGCCTGTTGTCTTGATCAAACCCGGCGAAGCCGACCGCGTCCTTGCCGGACATCCCTGGATATATGCCGGCTCCGTGCTGCGCCTGACCCGTCCCGCGCAGGACGGCGACGTGGTGCAGGTGAAGGACCATCGCCAGCGCTTTCTGGGCGTCGGCTTTTACAATTCCAAATCCAAAATCACCGTTCGGATGCTCGACCCCGACCGGGTCAACCCCAACGGCTCATTTTTTGAGCAGCGCATCCGCGCCGCGCTTGAGCTCCGCCAGCGTCACATGCCCCAGGCCACCTCGTTCCGCGTGGTCAACTCGGAGAGCGATTTTCTCAGCGGGCTTATCGTGGACAAATACGAGGACGTCCTGGTGATGCAGATTTCCGCATTGGGCATGGACAAGCGCAAGGAACTGATTGTGGACGCGCTGATCAAACTGTTCTCGCCGCGCGCCATCGTGGAACGCAGCGAAGCGGCCTTCCGGAAATTTGAGGGTCTCGATGAATCCAATGGCGTGCTGCAAGGCGAACTCCAAGGGCCTGTGGCCATCCAGTTGAACGGATTGCGCTTCGACGTGGACATTCAAGGCGGACACAAGACCGGCCTCTATCTGGACCAGCAATCAAATTACCAGAGCGTCGCAGGGCTGGTGCGCGGCGGACAGGTGCTGGATTGCTTTTCCTTTCTCGGCGGATTCGGTTTGCATGCCGCACGGGCTGGCGCGGACAAAGTCCACCTTGTGGACCAAAGCGAGGACGCCATCGCGCGGTCGAGGGGCAACGCCGAAGCCAACGGACTTTCCAACCGCTGCACTTTCGAGAACGCCAACGTCTTTGACTGGCTCAAGCATCAAACGCAGACCGGGCCGAACGAAAAGCTCGTCCCCAAGTTCGACACCATCATTTTGGACCCGCCCTCCTTTACGCGAACCCGCTCAGCCATTCCCGAGGCACTGCGCGGCTACAAGGAAATTCACCTGCGCGCGCTGAAGCTGCTCAAGCCCGGTGGCACGCTGGCAACCTTCTGCTGCTCCCATCACGTCAGCACCGAAATTTTCGAGCAGGTCATCCTGGAGGCCGCTTTTGACACACGCAAACTCCTCCGCCGAGTGGCGTTCTACAGCCAATCGCCCGACCACCCGATTCTGCCGTCGGTGCCGGAGACCGAATACCTTAAAGGATTCGCCTTCGAGCTGGTCCGGTGATTGAATCAAACGCGGATGAGAACCACCGTTCAATCCGTTCTCCTGCTGGTGAACGTCCTGCTGCTGGGCGCGGGCTTTTATTTTTTCAGCCGCGTGGGACAGCCATCGGCTGACACGGGACGCCGGATTCAGGTCGAACAGGCCGACGGCGGCTTTCGCGAAAGACTTCTCCAAAATCGCCGCCGCCTCCAGTCAAATGAAGCGTCCGAGCCGGCTCCACCCCCGGAACCGCAGGTCGTGTATGTCACCAACCAGTTTCACTGGAGCGATGTCGAGTCAGCCGACTACCGCGAATACATCGCCAACCTGCGGTCCATCGGCTGCCCCGAGCCGACGATCAAGGACATCATCATCACCGATATCATGAAGCTCTACGCCGCGCGGCGCGGGCAGTTCTACCACAACGGGCGCGAGTTCAAATTCTGGGAAACCGACGAAAAACGAAAACTCAAGGCTTCTCAACTGGCCGAGCGCGAGCAGCAACTAGCGCAGATCGACAAGGAAATCCCGGCGGTTCTCCGCGAACTGCTCGGCATTAATTACGAGCGGGAACTGAACCGTTATTTTGTCGAAACCTTCGAGGATGACCGGCGCCTGAGCTTTGTGGATGAATCCCGCCGCGCCCGGTTGCTCGCCCTGCGCGATGAAAACGAAGGCCGGCGCGAGGCAATTTTGGAACAAGCCGGAGACGGTGCCCTTTCGGACGCGGACCGCGAGGCGCTGAGGCAAATTGACGAACAACATCGCGAATCCTTGGCCAGGCTGCTCTCTCCAGACGAGCTCGAGGAATACGAACTGCGCACCTCCGACACCGCCAACCGCCTGCGCTCAGAATTGATTGGCTTCAACCCCACCGAGGAGGAATTCCGCCTTGTTTACTCATTGAAAAGGGCTCTTGAAAATTCCCCTTCAACCGAGACAAGCCAGTTGGAGGAGGAGCTTCGCCACCGTTTGGGTGACGCACGCTTTGGCGAGTATCAGCGCGCCCAGAACCCGGATTTTCGCGACGCAGTCGTTTTCTCCGAAATCCATGAACTGCCGCCGTCCACCGCCGCCAGCCTTATGGAAAGCAAACATATCGGCGAGGCTGAATCGCGCAACCGGATGTCCAACCGCGCGCCCCCGGAGGGCGAGCGCCAGGCCGCGCTCCAAGCCATCCGGGAGGAAACCGAAAAAAGCCTCCGCCGCATGCTCGGCACGACCCACTTCAGCCGTGACGCCGACCGGTCTGGAAGATGGATTCGCTCGCTGGGCGCGCCCAATTGACCTCCGCCCCCACAAGCCCTTCTATTGCCTGGCCTCAGTGGATGATTGGCCTCCCGCAGAATTCTTGACCGTTCCCGGCGACTTGGAACATCCTGCCCGCCTTGATATGCCGTTGCCTGAAAACACTCTTCACGAACTTCGCCTCATCGTCGGCAAGGAAAACGTCCTGACCGCCAAGGAGGACCTGATCCCCTATTCCTTTGACGGCACCGCCGCCCTTCAGCAAATGCCCGGATGCGTGGCCTTCGTCCGCAGCAGCAGGGAGGTTTCCCAGATTCTCAAGCTTGCCAACAGCACCGGGACGCCGGTGGTCACCCGCGGGTCCGGCACGGGCCTCAGCGGCGGCAGCCTGCCCTCGGCCGACTGCATTGTGATGTGCACAGTCAGGATGGACAAAATTCTCGAGGTGGACCGCGCCAACCTGACCATGCTCGTGGAGCCGGGTGTCACCACGTTGACCGTCGCCGATGCCGCAGCGGCAGTGGGCCTGTTTTATCCGCCCGACCCCGGCTCGATGAAAATTTCCACCATCGGGGGCAACGTCGCCGAAAACTCAGGCGGGCTGCGCGGACTTAAGTACGGCATCACGCGCAATTACGTCATGGGTCTGGAAGTCGTGCTGCCGGACGGAGAAATTCTCTGGACGGGCAACAAGTGCGTCAAGGACGTGGCGGGCTACTCGCTCAAGGACATCTTTGTTGGTTCTGAAGGCACATTGGGCGTCATTACCAAAGTGCTGTTGAAACTCATTCCCAAGCCAGCCGCCAAGAAAACCATGGTGGCGACATTCGACGCGATGGACAAGGCCGCCCAGTGCGTCTCGGACATCATCGCCGCGCAGATCATTCCCTGCACCCTGGAGTTCCTCGATCGCACCACCATTCACTGCGTGGAGGATTTCGCCAAGGTCGGCCTGCCGCTCAACTGCGAGGCGCTCTTGTTGATGGAGACCGACGGGCATCCCGCCGCCGTGGCGGACGAAGCCGCCAAGATGGAGGAAATTGCCCGCCAATGCGGCGCCATCGAGGTGCGCGTGGCCAAGGATGAAGCCGAGGCCAACAAGCTCGCCTCCGCAAGACGAAGCGCCTTCTCCGCGCTGGCCCGGGTGTCGCCGACCACCATTCTCGAAGACGCCACGGTGCCTCGAAGCGAGCTGGCCAGGATGGTGCGGTTTGTGGAAGTCGTTGCCAAAAAATACAAGCTGCGTGTCGGCACGTTTGGCCACATGGGCGACGGCAATTTGCATCCCACCTTTCTCACCGACGAACGCAACCACGAGGAAATGCACCGCGTGCACGAGGCGTTCAAGGAGATCTTTGACGAGGCCATCCGGCTGGGCGGCACCATCACCGGCGAGCATGGCGTCGGTTTGGCCAAGAAAGACTTCCTGCCCAAATTCCTGGGCGACGCCCAGATGCGCGTTCATAAGGAACTGCGCAAAACACTCGATCCCAATGGCATTTTGAATCCGGGAAAAATGTTCGAGCTGTCGCCGAACAATCTTTAAATGGCCGCCGCGCCGACAGACGTCACCGGAGGCAGATTGTCTGCAATCACAGCCCACGTGTCGCCCTCGTCTGCCGAGCCAAACAGTTTTCCGTTGTTCGTGCCGAAATAAATTCCCGCAGGGTCGAGATCGTCCATTGCCATCCCTTCGCGGTAAACGCCCGTGAAAGCGTTTTTCTGCGGCAGCCCCTTGGCCAGCGCCTTCCAGAATTTCCCCCCGTCACGGCTGCGGAACACGCGCAGTTTATTTTCCGGAGGGCAACGGAATTCTGCGCCCTTGAGCGGAATGACGTAGATGGTTTGCGGCTCGCGCGGGTGTATTGCCAGAGGGAACCCAAAATCCGAAGGCAGGCCTTTGGTAATTTCCTGCCAGGTTCGCCCGCCATCCCCGCTGCGGTAAACGCCACAGTGATTCTGCTGGAACAGCATCGAAGGATCGGAGGGCGAGAGCAACAGCTTGTGAACACACTGGCCATACTCGGGATACTTCACCGGCATGAACTCCGCGCGCGTACCCTTGTTGGCCGGCTCCCACGTTTTGCCGCCATCCTCGGTGCGAAACACGCCCACAGCCGAGATGCCCACGAACATCCGCTTGGGATTCTCTGGGTCGAGGGCGATTGAATGAAGACAGAGCCCTCCTGCGCCTGGATGCCACCTGGAACGCGTCGGATGCTGCGAGAGAGATTTGGTTTCCCTCCAGGTTTCGCCTCCGTCCTTTGAGCAAAATAAAGCGGCTGGGGCGGTCCCGGCGTACAGCGTGCCCGGCTCGCTTTTCCGTCCCGGTTCGATGTGCCAGATGCGGTCGAGTTTCAGTCCGGACTTCTTTGTAAACGCAGGATTCTTTCTCGCTGTTTTCCAGGTTTTGCCCAGATCGCTTGAAAACGCGATCTCCGACCCGAACCAGGAGTCATTGGCAGTGGCGTAAATGGTTCCCGAACGACCGTCGAGAACAGCGTGATTGATTTCCTTTCCCTCAAGAAACGGCCCGCGCATCGTCCACCGCTTTCGATCCTTCGAGAGAAAAAGCACAAGTCCCTTTTTGGTGCCGACACACAGAAGGGTCTGAGTTTTTTTCATGGCATCCCAATGTCCTGCTCCAAACGGAAAGTTCAACTATAATAAAAAGGCGCTTAAAGCAGCTCCACCACCTTCTTGTTCGCGTGTGACTGGAGGGCTGCCGCAAAAAGCTCGTGGCTTTTCACTGCTTCGTCGGGCGTGACACAGCCCATCCGGTCGCCAAGGGCACCGGCGCGTTCCGCCGCGTAGGCCGCCCACATTTGCAGGAAACAATCGGGGAATCCGGCCTCAAAAATGCCGCCGGTAATCGTCTGAAACAGCATCTGGTAGCCCAGGTCCGTCCGCTCCCATATTTGTTCCTTGCCGCGCTTGAAGGTCCACAGGGTTTTCGGCTCCTTGGTGCTGTAGCGCACGCCGCCGTCGGTGCCGAAAATTTCAATCTGCCAGGTGTTCGTTTCACCCGGGGCCAGGCGCTTCATTTCAAAGCGCACCGGCACGTCCTTCTGGCCGTTGATGTCCACGTCGGTGTGCAAAAGCGCATTGTCCCAGGTGTCGCAAGGCGCCATGCCGCCCTTGCCGTCGGGGCGCTCGGTGTAGATTTTCTGTAGTTGCGCAAAGACGCGCTTGGGAAACCAGCCGAGGCGAAATGGAAAATGCACCACGTGCATGCCGAGGTCGCCCATGACACCGATTTCGCCGCAGAATTTGGTCTGGCGCTTCCAGTTGATCGGCTTGGTCGGGTCGAGATCGCTCGCGTGCCAAAAACAGGAACGGACTTCCAGCAGTTTGCCAAGCTGACCGGATTGCGCGATCTGGAATGCGCGCTGCGCCCCGGGCATGAACGGAAATTCCGAACTGCAACGAACAAAGCGTCCTGACTTTGCCGCGGCATCGCGAATGTTCCGCGCCGAGGGCAGGTCGATGCCAAACGGCTTCTCGGCCAGCAGATCCTTGCCTGCGTTGAGCACGTCCAGGTAGAGCTTCTCATGCAGATTGTGCGGCACGGCGACATAGACCACATCCACATCCGGGGATTTGAGCAGTTCGTTGTGGTCCTTGGTGAGCAGCTTGACCGTGGGAACCTTTTTGAACCATTCGAGCAGTTTCTCCTGTAGGTCGCAGACGGCAACGAGTTCCACCTGCACTGGAAAGTTTTCGAGCACAAACCAGCGTCCAAAGGCGCTGGCCGCCTCTCGGCCCATAAGGCCGCCACCGATGATTCCTAAACGCATTTTTTGGGTCATAGATTTTGAGTAAGTCTTGCTAACGGCGTTATGGATCAAAGTCGCAATTTGCGACCTTGAAATTCAGGGCGGTCGCAACTTGCGACCTCTTTTTCCTAACCCTTGATCAACTTCGCCGCCTCCTTCGCCGTCGCCCCGTCATGCACCACGGCCATCAGCGCCCGGGTCATGCCCGCCGGATCCTTATGCTGAATGATGTTGCGCCCGTAAACGATTCCTGCGGCCCCCTGCTTCATCAATTCTTCGGTGCGTTGCAGGATTTCCGCGTCCGGAGCCTTGCCGCCTCCGCGCACAAGCACGGGGATTCGTCCGGCGATTTCCACCACTTTGTTGTAAACGCTGACATCATCGGTCGGATCGGCCTTGATGATGTCCGCGCCCAGTTCCACGGCCTGGCGCACCAGCGGCATGATCTTGTCCAGATCACCATCGACCATGTAGCCGCCGGCCTTCTGGTTGGGCTGGAACACCAGCGGCTCAATCATAAGCGGCATGCAATGGCGGTCGCACTCGGGTTTGATTTTCAAAATGTTCTGAATGCACTGGTCGGCCACTTCGGGTTGATCAGGAATGCGGAATAAATTCACCACCACACAGGTGGCGTCCAGCCTCAGAGCCTGCTCGACCGGATTCTCAATCATCCGGCTGAAGAGTGTCCGAGGCAGCACCGTGCCGTACACGTTGGCGACGTCGGTGCGAAGGACCAGCGCGGGTTTCTCCTTGCCCGGCAGCGACTGGAGGTAATGCGCCTGGCCCACAGTCAATTGAACCGCGTCGGGCGCGGCCTCCACGACAGTCCTGACGGCCTTGTCGAGGTTTTCAATTCCCTGGAGGAATCCGCGCTCGTTAAAGAAGCCGTGGTCAATGGCGACATCAAAGCAGCGGTTGGATTTGGCGTTGAACAGGCGATTGAGGCGGTAGGTTTTCATTTTTCTAATGGATGAATTCGTCTTTCGTGCAAAGTCGGGCTGATGCTACATCCCGCCGCAGCGTTGAAAATGAAAAATTTCTGTTGAATGCTCGACCGATGCCTTCCTGAAAAAAACAGTTGGTTCACGGGACTGAACTGCGTTTAATCGCCGCATGTTTTCACATGTTGTCATTTTTTGGACGGATCCCGAGAACCCCAAGGCCGCCGACGAACTGCTCGAGGGCATGGAGAAGCTGCTTAAGCCGATTCCCGGCGTGCTGCAATTCCACGCGGGCAAAATGGTCGGCAGCCACCGCCCCGTGGTGGACCAAAGCTACCAGGTGGCGCTGAACCTGATCTTTCCCGACAAAAAAGCGCAGGACGACTACCAGGTGCATCCCTCGCACGTCGAGTTCGTCAACGGCGTCTTCAAGCGCACCTGCAAGAAGGTCGTGGTTTACGACTTTGAGTGAGCAGTTCCTTTCAACAGGGCGGCGGTTACGCAGGAATCGGAGAGACGATGGTTGCACGAACACACGCGAGCGAGCGGGCAAACCGCGCCAGTTCGTAGCGCACTTCGCAAAAGTATTCCGCGCGGCTGCCGCCTATAGCTTCCAGGCATTTGCGGTGGCTGGCCCACAGCACCGTTGCGGCGGCATGTCCGCAAGACCAAAACTGCAATTCCCAAAAACCGCCAGCCAATCCTCGGGGAGACACCCCCTCGGCGGCCAGGCGATCCTGATGAAAGGCAATGTGGCCAGCCTCATCGCGCAGAATCAGCCCGCACATGTCAGCAAGGGGCGCGTCCGGGGAATACCGCCGCAGGAGCCGGTAATACGCGGTGCTGACAATCTCGGTCAGCAGGAGCACCTGCAATTCAAAGCGGACTCCCAGCAGGCGGCGACAAAGACAAAACGCGCTGAAGCTCCAGTGCCCTTGAATGCACCGCCCTCCAATGCGCTCCACGGCGCACTTCAGCAGCCTCGAATGCTCGCGCTCCTCGGCAAACCAGGCGTCCACCAGTTGGCGCGTTTCCTTGGTCCGGTTCCGGAACCGGTCGGCATCCAGCGCGATCAGGCTGGCGGGACCGCCGCCGTCCCCAAGCTGGAATTCCTCCAGGGATCGCACCAGCGGCCTCAGGATGTGGGCAGGCACGCTCATCGGGGCGGACCAGTCCGGCTCGGGCCGATTTAATCGATTGGTCTGGAAGTGACGATTCCATTTGTCGAAATCCATTGGGCATATTTTTGATTTCATGCCGCCACCTCGGCCTTTTGAATCTTGGCGCTAAACAGTTTCAACCATTGCTCCACGGCACGGATTACCGAATCGGGTGTGGAGGTTCCCGCCGTGATGCCAACGGTTTCCGCCCCCTCAAGCCACTGGGCGCGAAGGTCGTCCGCGTTTTGCACGTGATGGACCCTGCCGCAGTGCCGGGCGCAGGTTGCCACTAGTTCGCGGGTGTTGTTGCTATGCGCGCCGCCAATGACGATCACGACGTCACATTTTCCGGCAAGTTCGACAGCGGCAGCCTGGCGCTGCTTGGTCGGCTGGCACACCGTGTCAATGAACCGCACCTCGGCCTTGGGAAACCGATCACGAAGCCGCTGCACCAGGAAGCGGACCTTTTCAATCGGCTGGGTGGTCTGCGCTATGACGCCCATGCGAGGGCGCGGTTTCAATTTATGGATATCGTCCCCGCAATGAACGACGTCGCACTCCTCAAAATCGCCGGTCAACCCTCGAACCTCCACGTGGTCGCGCTTGCCAATTACCACGGGGTGAAACCCGGCCTCCACCAGTTTCCGCAGGCAGCGGTGCGCGTAATGCACCAGCGGGCAGGTGGCCTCGATGACAGCATGCCCGCGCTGCCGGACCTGTCTGATCGCCGTGTCCGAGGCCCCATGCTCGGTGATCATCACCAGGGCGGTGCCCACGCGCGACAGGTCGGTTTCAAACCGCACACCGCCGGAGCGCAAGTCGGTCAGAACCGTGTCGTTGTGGACCAATTCACCCAGTATGGTGAGCGGCTTTTTGGCTGCCTGTTGCTTGGCGAGCGTGATGGCGTCCCGGACGCCGAAGCACATGCCCAGATGGACTGCTTTTATAATTTTCATAAACGTGAGTCAGTGATTGTTTGTTTTTACTTTGTATTGCAAAGTATAAGACTATTTTCTGGATAAAAGTGTTCAAAGTGGTCTGAAATTATTTTCCTTCCCGCGCCTGCTGCACGATTTGCTCCAGGAGGCCGATGTAATTGGCAAAGGCTTTGCGGCCCAGGTCCGTCAGAGAACAGGTCGTCAGCGGGCGGCCGCCCTGGTAGGCCTTGGTCACGGCGACGTACCCGGCCTCCTGCAAGGTGCGGATATGGGTGGTGAGATTGCCGTCGGTCATCTTGAGGCCGTCGCGCAGCTCCGTAAACGAACTTTCTGGCGCGGCCGCCAACAGAGACATGATGGCCAGCCGCCCCTTCTCGTGAATCACGCGGTCAAGCTGAAGAAAGGGTT
This sequence comes from uncultured Verrucomicrobiales bacterium, assembly GCA_937983475.1. Lineage (GTDB taxonomy): Bacteria > Verrucomicrobiota > Verrucomicrobiia > Limisphaerales > JACDHS01 > CALJZV01. Next base: position 1,488 of record CALJZV010000490.1, on the reverse strand, counting down.
CTGGATTCACGCGACATTCTTCCTCTTTTCAGAAAAATAAAGGTAAAAGCCGTAGGCCAGATGCGCGACGCCAAAGCAAATACCCATGATGTAATGCCCCGCCTCAGCGGAACGCAGCCTGTCGCCCTGGCCGATCCCGGCCAACAGCGCGCACCCTCCAACAATCAGAATCCAGCCAAACAACCGGATGCCGCGGGGCATGAAAAAGCCCGCCGCATGAAGGCCAATGCCGTAACAGAGCATCCAGATGGGCGGCAAGAGATACACCGGCATGGTCCAAGGCAGCCTGCCGCTCTTGAATAATTTTTGAAGCTCCTGCAACGGTTCGCCTGGGGCCTGCATCATCCAGAGCAGGCCGGCGAACAAGCCCACCGCGAACGCGGGCGCCATGGCCTGAACCACCCGGCGCGTCGGCGGCGACCAGAATGGCTCTTTGTCGGCCAAAGCCTGGCGGCGAACCAGCAAAAACACCGCGCCCAGCGCCAGCACTGCGACCACCAGCCAGAATCCGGCAAACGCGCGCCCGGATTCAATTGGTGTAAAGCACGGAAATATGGACGCAGCCAACCCCAGTCCGCCAGCCGTGAGCATGACCGGTCCCAGCGCCCGGCGATACAGCGCGGAGCGCTCCATGATGGTGCGGATGGTCTGAAGATGGTCAGCGGCCCATTTGGTGTCCATGCATCTGACTTTGCAATGCAAAGCGCCTTAAGTCAAATCATCTTTCGAAATGGAGGCCCCATTCCTTGAGCGCCGCCGGTGGCGCGATGCGGCCTGATTCCGCACGTGACTTTCACGCCGCTTCGCCGCACATTCGGCGCGTTATTTAAACGGCATGAAGAACAGTTCTCCCACATCCCGAAGCGGTCGGTTTGAAGGCGGCCCCAGCGAGGCGGTCGCGCGGTTCACCGAGTCCATTTCCTTTGACTGGCGGCTCTGGCAGCACGACATCATGGGCTCCATCGCGCACGCCGCGCTGCTCCAGAAAATCGGAGCGCTCACCAAAAAGGAGTTGGCCGAAATTAAAAAAGGCCTGGAGCAGGTCGGGCAGGAGATTGCCGACGGCGCGTTCGAGTGGAGGGAGGAACTCGAGGACGTCCACATGAACATCGAGGCCGAACTGACCAGACGCGTGCCCGCCGGGGCCAAGCTCCATACCGCCCGCTCCCGCAACGACCAGGTGGCGCTCGACATGCGCATGTGGCTGCGCGATGAAATCGTGGGACTTTGTGACGATATCCGCGGCCTTCAGGGAGCCTTGGTGCAGCTTTCGGAAAAATATAACGGCGTGGTCATTCCCGGATACACGCACCTACAGCGAGCCCAGCCGGTTTATTTCGCGCATCACCTGCTGGCCTACGCCGAAATGCTGGAGCGCGATTTCTCCCGCCTTGGCGATTGTTTTCACCGCGTCACTGCCTGTCCGCTCGGCAGCGGCGCCCTCGCAGGGTGGCGGCTTCCGCTGGCCCGCGAGTTTGTGGCGCGGCG
>CALJZV010000489.1 GCA_937983475.1 uncultured Verrucomicrobiales bacterium | reverse complement strand
GAGGCGAGTGCCTCTCCCTTCATTTTACTATGAAATGGGCCGAAACTAAACCTCAGCGCCCTGTTGGCTGGAGGAGCCGTCAAGGCAATCGCGCACGGTTTGCGCCAGATTCTGGGGGTAATACGGTTTTTGGATGAAATTGACGCCTTCCCGGAGGGTGAACCCGCGGCTGATGACGTCTATGGGATAACCGCTGGTAAACAAGATTTTCAACCGCGGATTTTCCGTTTTCAGGCGTTCGGCCAAGTCCCTTCCGGACATGCCCTCGGGCATGATGATGTCGGTGAGCACCAGATGAATTTGGTCCTTGTTTGTTTGCCAGACCTGTAGCGCTTCAACGCCCGTGCGCGCTTCAAGGACCCGGTAGCCAAGGCGCTTGAGAATGTTCAAGGCCAGCGCCCGGACTTCGGCTTCATCCTCAACCAGCAAAATGGTTTCGTTGCCGCCGCGCATGCCGGGGCGGGCGTGCATATCGGTCTCCTGGGCGCGCTCGGTGCTGACCGGGAGGAAAATCTCAAAGGTCGTGCCTTGATTCAGTTCGCTGGAAACGGTGATCCAGCCTCTGTGCTGCTTGACGATGCCATACACGGTGGCCAGTCCCAGGCCAGTGCCTTTGCCGACATCCTTGGTGGTGAAAAAAGGTTCGAATATTTTCTGGAAAAGTTCCTTGGGAATGCCGCAACCGGTGTCCCTCACCGACAGGGAAATATGCCGGCCCACGCGGGCGTCGGGATTCTTAAGCACGTAATCGGCGTCAATGAACACGGAGGAGGTCTGGATTTCAAGGCGGCCTCCCTTGGGCATGGCGTCGCGCGAATTGACAGCGAGGTTCAAAAGGATTTGTTCCATCATTCCCGGGTCGGCGTGAACCGGGGGAAGGTTGGTCTGGAAGCGGACTTCCAGTGCGATGTCCTCGCCCAGCACCCGGTGGAGCATCTTGGTCATGTTGGAAACCACGTCGTTGAAATCCAGGTTGCGGGCCTGAATGACCTGTTTGCGTCCAAAGGCCAATAGCTGCCGGGTCAAACCGGCGGCGCGGTCGGCGGCTGAGGAAATTTGATCCAACGACTCGGTAACCCCCTGAGAGAGTCCGGGTTCCAACTGAAGCAGTTGGGCATGGCCGCTGATGACGGTGAGAATGTTGTTGAAGTCGTGGGCAATGCCGCCGGCGAGCCGGCCGACGGACTCCATTTTTTGCGACTGGCGCAATTCCTCCTCCAAGCGCCGCTGCGCGGTGACATCCCGGAATAGCCCCAATAGCAGGGTGCGACCGTCGCGGGCTTCAATGAAGGAGTTGGTGTCCTCCAGTTCCACGGTTTTGCCGCTGCGGAAGGTGATTTTGCGGCGGATCAGTTTCTGCATCAGGCGCCGCTCGAAGCGCATCCGGTATTTGCGCATGAAATCGTCGAGGTTGAGTGACACGGCGTAAGCGGCGGTAAAGGGCTGGCCCTCCAGTTCCTCTCGTTTCATGCCCACGAGATTGCAGTAAGCCTGGTTGACGGCGACGATGATGCCGTGTTCGTCGGTCAGGCGCATGCCGTCCACGGAGTTTTCCCAAACGGATTGAAAGCGAATCTCGGAGGTGAGCAACGCCTCCTCGGTGCGGATGCGCTCCAGCGCGCCAGCGCAATAATTGGCCACCAGTTCCAGAGTGGTCAGGTCCTCGCGGTCGAAGGCGTTCTGGGTGTAGCTTTGGACGGACAAGACACCGATGGCGCCTGTGCGGCCCTGAAGGGGCACAAACATGAGCGATGCCGAGGGGCGTTGGACGTTGCCGTAGGACAGAGTGCCCTCCAGCGGTTTGGCGACGTTCTCCTTCGATATCAGTTCCGGCCCGTTATCCATGATCCGCCGGGCCAGGGCGCTGGGCTTCCTCTGCGGGTTGGGATCCTCCACCTCGATTTTTTGCCCGTTCACTGTGTCGAGGTTGAGAATGGCCTCGTACGAATCGGTGGAAATGCTGTAGAGATCGAGGAAAAAGGCGTCCCATTGGAACAGTTGCTCGGCAGCTTCGCTGATGATGCGGGCGGCATCGCGGCGGGAGGTGGCCGAGCTTAATTTCTGGCCCAGTTGGGTCAGAACAGCCGTGCGGCATTCAATTTTTCTGCGCTCGGAGATGTCTTCCACAATGCCGACGAAGCCCGAGGTAACGCCTTCCCGCGAAATGATGGGCGTGGCAATGGAGCGCACCCACCGGAGGCTCCCATCCGGCGTCAGCTTGCGATGCTCGGATTCCCAGCGGGTTCCGTCGCGAACCGCCTGTTGCCAGCTTGAGTTTACCCTCTCCTTGTCCTCCGGATGAATTGACGTCAGCCAATCCCTGCCCAGCGCGGTGCCGGGTTTCATCCCTGTGATCTCATGCCACCGCTGGTTGGCGTAGGTCCTCAGGCCATCGGCGTTGGCGCGGAAGATGCCCATCGGAGCCGATTCGCTGAGCGAGCGGAAACGCTCCTCGCTTTCGCGCAGTTGCAGGTCGTTTTTCAGGCGCGCGAGCGTGCCTCCGCAATGGTCTGCCAAGGACTGGAGCAGCACCAGTTCATCATGGGTGTACGCATCGGGTGTGTAGCTCTGGATGGAGAGGAAGCCGGTGATCTTTTCGCCGTCGCGAATCGGCACGTTCATCAACGAGGCTGAGGGGCGATTTTTGTCGCCAAAAAGCACGGTGTCGGTCGGCATCGTCTGGGTGTCCTGCCGAAGGATCAATTGGGCTCCCAGCTTGAGGACTTTGCTGGCCATGCCCGAAGGGGGCACATCGGGAACGCCGGTGACGCGTGTTTTTTTCCCGTCAATGGTGTCGATGACCAGCAAGGAATGGACGAGGTTTTTTTCGGGAAAATATAAATCCAGCGTGCAGGCATCCCACGCGAACAGGTCACTGGCGCTGGAAATGATAATTTCGGCGGCTTGCTCGTCCGTGGTGGCGGCACTGAGCCGTCCCGCCAGTTGGGTGAAAACGCGGTTTTGTTTTTCCGCCGATTCCCGGTTGGCATCGGCGCGCAGGCGTTCGAGTGCCCCGGCGCAATGGTCCGCCAAGGCTTCAAGGGTCTTGAGGTCGCGCGCGGAATAGGCGCGAGGCGAGTAGCTTTGAATTGAAAAAAAACCGATGACGTTG
>CALJZV010000488.1 GCA_937983475.1 uncultured Verrucomicrobiales bacterium | reverse complement strand
GCGTTGAGTCCGAGGCGGGCAAGGGAAGCTGTTTCTGGTTTGAATTGCCGAAGGTTGTTCGGGTCGCTGGAGCCGCGGATGCTCCCGAGGAATTGTAACCGAATTGTCTGTCAATCACCGCGCTTCTTCCTCCGCTGTAAAATATCCCCGATCTTCCAGATACAGGCCAACAATCAACGTGATCGCCAAAGCGCACAGCATACGACCTCCTTCACCGCTACAATAAACGGTTCGCCGCGTGAGAATAGACTGCCAACCGCTGATGGCGGCGTCAGGCGATTGCCTTTTCACAGTCCTGGTGCAGCATTTATTTCATGCCCGGGAAAGGTTTGGCATTAAAAGGGGAGCCGTTACACTTGGCCCACATCTGACGAGTGAACGCTACAAAGGAACAATTGCGCGCCCTGTTGGCGAACATCCGCCGGGCCCAGGAGAAACACAAGGCGATCCTGGCCAGGACGCTGCATGACGACATCAGCCAGAAACTCACCGCGCTTTCCATTGAATTGTCCCTTTTGCAGCGGCGGCTTGGGAGCCATCCCGAATCAGCCAAAGTTGGCGAATTGGTCGAACTGTCCAGTCAGGCCAGCGCCTCGGTGCGGCAACTGAGCAATGGGCTGCGCTCCAAGGTGCTCGACGCCTTTGGTCTCATGGCCGCGTTGAAGCACGAATGCCAACAAGCCGCGTTGCTGTGCGAACGGAGCGTCGAGTTCCTTTGTGACGCGGGTGATCCGAAGATGGAGGCGTCGGTTGCCGACGAGGTGTTTGGCCTGTTTCAGGAAGCGCTCGCGCTGGCTATGCGAAGTTCACCTTCTGGAAAAATAAAAGTCACGGTGAGCACGCCCGAGGATTGTTTGCGATTTTCATTGGATTGTCCGCGGTTCCTTGTGACCGGCGACCCGTTGGGCTGGTTGGACGTTCGGGAACGGGCATTGTCCCTGAACGGGAAGGCGACCCTTCAGAAATCGAAGCGCGGGTCCGGATTGTTGGTGCTTGAGATGCCCCTTAAAAAGCCCGATCCGACTCAAAGCTGACCAATCCGTGCGTCACGGCGTAATGGACAATCTGCGCGTTGGATTTGAGGTTCATTTTCTCGAGGATCCGGCTGCGGTAGGTGCTGACGGTTTTCACGCTGAGAGAGAGTTCCTTGCTGATTTCCGTCGGTGTTTTGCCTCGGCCCAACATGCACATCACCTGGAATTCCCGGTCGGAAAGCGCCTTGTGCGGCGCGTCCTGCTTTTTG
>CALJZV010000487.1 GCA_937983475.1 uncultured Verrucomicrobiales bacterium | reverse complement strand
CGAGCGAAAAATCCCGCATGGTCGCCGTTCACGATTGCGACATCGTCACCGACAACCGCGAAATGCTCGCCCGCCTCTGCTACCCGGTGGCGCATCCGCAACTGGGTTTCGATTTCTGCAAAGGCTACTACGCGCGCTACAGCACAAGGCTCAACGGGCGCGTCATGCGCCTGATGATGACGCCGCTGGTGCGCTCGCTGCAAAGCATACTCGGGCCGCATCCATTCTTGATTTACATGGATAACCTTCGGTATCCGCTGGCCGGCGAATTCTGCCTCGACCTGGACTTGATCGGCAGGAACCGGATTCCCTCGGACTGGGGGCTGGAAGTCGGCCTTTTGGCGGATGTGTTCCGTAACACCTCCACCAAGAGCATCTGCCAGGTGGAACTGTGCGACAATTACGAGCACAAGCACCAGGAGCTTTCCATTCGCGACCCGGACAAAGGCCTGAACAAAATGGCCTGCGACATTGCCAAGAGCATTTTCCGCACGATGGCCGCCGAAGGCATCAAACTCGACTCCGGCCTGTTCGACACGCTGTTGAGCGCCTACCTGCGCCGCGCGGAGGACGCCATCCGGCACTATGCCGCCGACGCGGCGATCAACGGGCTTTTATTTGACCGGCATGAGGAGGAAGTGGCGGTGAACACCTTCGTGCGGAGCATCCGGGTGGCGGCCAAGGATTTTCAGGAAGATCCGCTGGGCTCGCCCCTCATTCCCAACTGGAACCGCGTCCAGTCCGCGCTGCCCAATTTCCTCACCGAACTGCACGACGCGGTCAAAGCGGATAATAAATAAACGGCGCGGTTTATTAACTGCAAAGAACCCTTACTCCTTGGGCTTCGCTGAGGGTGATGCTGCTTCAGCGAGTTTCTTTTCCAATTCAGCCACGCGCCGGATCAATTCGGGCAACTGCTGCATGGCAATCAATTGGCGCTTCATCTGGCGGTCAGGTTGGGCAGGGGAGCCAAACCATTTTTCGCCGTCGCCAATGTTGTTCATCACGCCCGATTGCGCGGCGACCGTGACGCGGTTGCCGATCTTCAAGTGCCCGGCCAGCCCGACCTGCCCGGCAATCGTGGTGTAGTTTCCCAAACGCGTGCTGCCGGCGATGCCGACCTGCGCCACAACCAGGCAGTGCTCGCCGATGGTCACGTTGTGGGCGATTTGAACCAGGTTATCAATCTTGGTCCCCTTGCCGATCACCGTGGGGCCCAGAGCGCCCCGGTCAATGGTGACATTGGCGCCGATCTCCACGTCGTCATGAATGATCACGCTGCCGATCTGCGGCACCTTGCGGTGCGCGCCGGAGTCCAGCACGTAGCCGAATCCATCCGAGCCGATGACCGAGCCGGCGTGAATGCGGACGCGATGGCCGATTTGCGTCTGCGGATAAATGACGACGTTGGGAAACAGGTGCGCGCCGTCGCCGATGACGCTGTTGCCGCCGATGTGATTGCCGCCCTGAAGAATTGCGCCGGAGCCAATCTTGACCTTGTCGCCCACCACGCAATGCGGGCCGATGTGCGCCGTGGCATCCACTGAGGCGGAGGCGGCAATGACCGCCGTGGGATGAATGCCGGCCTCAAACTTCGCTTCTGGAAAAAACAAGGGCAGCACCTTGGCAAAGGCGATGCGGGCGTTGGGAACGCGAATTTGCGCCTTTTTGCCGGGCGGAAACTCCTTGTCCACCAGCACGGCCGTGGCGGCGCTTTCCTCGGCGCTGCGGAAATACATTTCATTTTCCGCAAAGGTCAGGTCGCCCGGTTTGGCGGCGTTGGCCGGGGCAAACCCCTTCAGCGGGAGCGAGCCGTCGCCAATGACTTTGCCATCCAACTGACCTGCGAGTTCGGCGACGGTGTATGCCATAAAATTGATGAGAAAATAAAAGCCGGTTAGCCGTGTCTAAATGCCCCGTTCGTTGATGATCTGGTTTTTTTCACCCAGCACGATGACCCTCGGCTGCCAGGTCGGCGCTTCAGCTTCATCCACTTCCGTGAAGCTCATGATGGTCAACTGGTCGCCAACCTTGCCCAGGTGGGCCGTCGCGCCATTGAGGACGATATCGCCGGAACCGCGCTCGCCGGGAATGAGATAGGTTTCAAAGCGGCTTCCGTTGGCCATGTTGCTGGCCAGAATGCGCTCGTAGGGCAGAAATCCCACCTTGTCCATCAGGTCGAGGTCAATGGTCATGCTGCCCTCGTAATTGACGTTGGCCGCCGTGACCCTGGCGCGGTGAATTTTCGACTTCAGCAAATGAATCAGCATAGTTGTTGCATCGGTGAATCGCCGGTGTCCCGGAATTCCTTCCAACAGTCTCTTTTTTAACGATTCATCGAATTGCCTCTTTAGCAAGTCATCCGTTGACTTGAAAAAAGCGGGTCAATATAAAGACCGCATCGTCAATTATTCAACTTCTACTTTGAAACATCATTTTATAAGGCACTTATGAACAGAAAAATTCGTTACGGCATGGTTGGCGGCGGTCGCGGAGCGTTCATTGGCGCGGTGCATCGCATCGCGGCGGCGATGGACCAGCAAATCGAGTTGGTGTGTGGCGCGTTCAGTTCCGACCCCGAGCGCAGCAAGGCCAGCGGCGCGGATTTGTTCCTGGCGCCGGATCGCTGCTACGGCACCTTCCAGGAGATGATCAAGGCCGAGGCCAAGTTGCCCGCCGATCAGCGGATGGACTTCGTTGCCATTGTTACACCCAATCACATGCATTTTCCGCCGGCCAAAATGGCCTTGGAGAACGGCTTTCACGTCTTGAGCGACAAGCCCGCCACGCTGAATCTCGCCGAGGCCAAAAAACTGCGCGACTTGGTCAAGAAAACCGGCCTGCTGTACGGGTTGACCCACAACTACACCGGTTATCCGCTGGTCAAGGAGGCTCGTGACATGATAGCGGCCGGTAAACTCGGCAAGATTCGCAAGGTCGTTGTTGAATATCCCCAGGGCTGGCTGGCCACTCGCCTGGAAGCCAGTGGTCAAAAGCAGGCTGCCTGGCGAACCGATCCCAAGCGAAGCGGCGCGGGGGGATGCGTCGGCGATATCGGCACGCACGCCGAGAACCTTGCCGAATACATCACGGGCCTGAAGATCAAGGAACTGGCTGCCGACATCACCACCTTCGTCAAGGGCCGCAAGCTCGACGATGACGTCAATGTGCTGCTGCGCTTTGAAGGGGGCGCCAAGGGCATCCTGCACGCCTCGCAGATCAGCGTGGGCGAGGAGAACAATTTGAACATCCGCGTTTACGGTGAAAACGGCGGCATCGAATGGCATCAGAAGGAACCCAACACCATGCTGGTTAAATGGCTCAATCAACCAACCCAGCTTTACCGCGCTGCCAACGGTTACCTCGGCAAAAACGCCGCTGCGGCCACGCGAACGCCCCCTGCTCATCCGGAAGGCTATCTCGAAGCGTTTGCGAATATTTACAAGAACTTCGCCAACCACATCCGCGCCATTAACGAAAAACGCAAGCTGTCCAAGGACGATCCCGCGTTGGATTACCCGAAGATTGAGGATGGCGTTCGCGGCATGGCGTTCATCGAGGCGGTGGTGAAGTC
>CALJZV010000486.1 GCA_937983475.1 uncultured Verrucomicrobiales bacterium | reverse complement strand
AGAGTCTCGAACTGGACATGGGCCAGCGCGGCGGTGAGCAGCACGGGCAACCCGCTGTTTTCATCGTGCAAAAACCGTTCGAGGTCAGCCATGCAGGCGTTGACCTCCTCGGGAGGGGGCGGAACGAAATGGGCGTTGCCAGGGCGGGTGCCGCCGATCCAGTTCTGGCTGCGACGAAATTCGCCGGGTTGTTTTTCGCTGCCACGCCCTTTGGACATGAGAACGGCGTGAATCTCGCGCAACAAACGGTTGGAGAGCGGGAACCCTTCGCGCAACCGGTTCATGCCATGGTGCAACGCCGCCACGTAATTGGAAACTTCGACGACATCGTCGACGGGCGAGCCGGGGACTTCTTCCAATTCAAACAGCAGAAGGTCCGAAAGCGAGGATTGGGTGCCCTCGATCTGGGAGGAAAGGACCGCCTCCCGCCGCACATAGGAGTAAAGAAACAGATGCGGATCGGGCAACAGAGTGTTCATGCTGTCGAGCCGGCCAATCGCCAGCGTGGCCTTTTCCAGAAGCAACTGACGCCGGCCGGTGATATCCAAAGGGGGCGTTGGCGGGAGCGGCAACGGCACAAAGGCACGCACTTTTTCCCCTGCGGTTGGGGTGATATGATAGGTGCCGGTGGCGTTGCGGTTCATGAAACGAAACTTGAATAAGACTCTTCGCTATTAAAGAAAAGGTTAAATTGCTTTAATTATGCGGGGTGAATCCCATTTTTTCCAGTGTTTGCTGACTTTGAATTTCAGTGATTCCACTTCCCCGGTGAACTGCGCGAGCGGGTGTCGTAGCGGTCGGCCAGTTGCCGAATGCGGCCGGTGATGTCCTCGATACGGCCGGCCACTGGCTTGTTTGGGAACCGCTTGGGTAAAATATGGCTGCGTGATGCCTTTATTGACCAATGAGCAATATCCAACAAGGCTATCTCCCGCTGGGAGAGGGAATGTTCGCTGGAAGCCTGATTGTCACTCCGACGTTCTGACCTCCATCTGGAATCACATTCGCACAAGGCTCGCGGCTTGCCTGTGGGTGTTTGGATGCGATACGGTTTCGTTCCATAATGCCCAGCGCCCGCAGCCATGCCCAACAGTCTCAGGCCTTGCCCTGGCCTGCCGCCATCTGCCTGTTTCTTCTGGCTGTGATGGTTTATTTGCCTTCGATCAAAGGGGAGTTCCTTTTCGACGATGTCATCACGCTGACGCAGAATCCGCTGATTCATCATCCATCGGGCCTGCGTTACATTTGGTTCAGCACCGAGCCGCTGGATTATTTTCCACTGACCCTGAGCAGCTTTTGGATTGAATGGCGCCTCTGGGGCGGAAACCCGGCGGGTTTTCACTGGGTCAACATCCTGCTGCATGCGGCCAGCGCGCTGATGCTCTGGCGCGTCCTGCTCCGCTTGGGCATTCCGGGTGCCTGGATGGCGGCGGCGGTGTTCGTCCGATTTCAGATCCTTCGGGTGAAACGCCATC
>CALJZV010000485.1 GCA_937983475.1 uncultured Verrucomicrobiales bacterium | reverse complement strand
CGGGCGATGCCGCCCATGAAAGGCCACAACCGCTCACGCAAAACCGGAGTAATGAGTTTGCGCCGTTCCTTGGTGCCGAATACCAAATGAATGTGATTGCTGACGTTAAGACATGCGCGCATTCAGCCGTCCCTCCGGGACTCGATCAACTCCAATTCGTTCCCGGCAGTGAACTGCCGGGCTACTTTCGATTCTCCCTGCGGGAGATCAGCGGAAATGGCGACCACCGACAACATCAAACCAGCCACAGATTTTGAGCGGATTTCACGCTGGATCGGAGCGTGGCGCCGAGGCACGGACTTACGAGGGTACCGGCATCGGGCTTGCCATCGTCAAGAAAGCGGTGGAACGTATGGGCGGCAGCGTCGGCGTCGAATCGGAAGCGGGGAAGGGAAGCCGGTTTTGGATTCAACTGAGGAAGGGGTGAAGAAAAAATGGATGAGCACAGATATCGTTACGGCTTAATTCCAAGACGGTAGGGCGCGCCGCTCCGCGCGCGCCGGGGTGAACTGCCGAACGGCGGCGCGCGCGGAGCGACGCGCCCTGCCACCCTGTAGCTATTTAAAGAAAGAAACCATGCAAACCATCCTGCTGGTCGAGGACGAGGAAAATGACGTTTTCTTCATGCAACGCGCCCTGAAAAAGGCGGCGATCAATAATCCCCTCCAGATAGCCCATGACGGGCAGGAGGCCATCAATTACCTGCAAGGCAGCGGCGAATTCGCCGACCGCAAAAAATACCCGCTTCCCGGGTTGGTGCTGCTGGATTTGAAGCTGCCCCACGTCAAGGGTCTCGACGTGTTGAAATGGATTCGCGGCTATGAGGAAGTGCAGAACATTATCGTGATCATCCTGACCTCGTCAAAATTGCAACCGGACATTGATGAAGCCTACCGGTTGGGCGCCAACGCCTATCTGGTCAAGCCAGCCACCTCCGACAAGCTTGCGGACATGGTAACCCTGATCAAACAGTTCTGGCTCGACCTCAATCACCCGCCGTCCCTGCACCAGCCAACCGAACCGGAGCTGGCGGGGAAAAACGACTGAGAGATCCTCGGGGCGGTAGGGCGCGTCGCTCCGCGCGCGCCGCCGGTCATTAATCCATCCCGCCCCACCCCCGGCGCGTCGCTCTGCGCCCTGTCGTGCGTTTCATTTTCCAACAAGTGTGGAAGCCACTTTGGCCGTGCGCGCCTTGACCGCCTCCACAAAGGCCGACCGCACCGGGTCCAGTTTGCCCTGCCACAGCAGCCCGAACTCCACCGGATCAAAATTCTCCAGCACCAGCGCGCGGACGCCGTTGAGCTTCCCGGCGCGCGGCATCTGGACCGACAGGCCGATGCCGTAACCGTTGCGCACGTAGGTTTCAATCAGGTCGAGGGATGTCAGCTCGATGCGCGGAAACCAGTCCACGCCCAGCCGGTTGAGCCCTTGTTGAAAGTTTTTGCAGATGGTTTCGTGCGGCGGCAGGCACAGCAGGGTTTCATCAATGCGGTCGCGCCTCCAGAGTTCCTCGGCGGACCGCAGGCGGCTCTTTTTATTGACCAACAAGGCCAGCGGCAGCTTGAGCAGCGGCTGGGCGCGGATGCCCGCCTGCGGGCGGTTCTCGATCAGCGTCGCCGCGATGTCGATCTCCTGGCGCTGCAGCAACTCCTCCAGTTGCGGTTGGTAGCCTTCGCGCAGGGTGAGCTTGAGGGCAGGAAACTGCTGCCGCACCGCTTTGAGCACCTCTGGCAGATGCTCGCGCAGCACAATTTCCGAGGAGCCGATGCGCAGTTGCTGCGCGCCGTTGCCCCGGATTTCCTCGGCGACCGTGTCGAGATTTTGAAAGAACGGCTGGATGAACGCGAAGAGTTTTTCGCCCGGTGGCGTCAGCGAAAAGGGCCGCCGATGAAACAGCGTGACGCCCAAAAAATCCTCCAGTTGCAGGATCTGCGCGCTCACGGCCGGCTGCTGGATGCCGTAGGGCATGCGGCGAACCGCCTCGGTGATGCCGCCATGCCGCGCCACGTAATAAAACAACTCCAGGTGATGGACGTTCATAAATGGAATCAATGCCGCCGGCAGTTTTATCAATTAACGCGCCTGCCGCAACCCGGGATACGGTTGCGGCATGAAGAAACCAAATTATCGGCACAGGAAACAGTGTGTGGTTCCCGCGGTCTCCCTGGCCGCCGTGTTCCTGGCTGGCTGCGAAACGACGGGGCTGTCACTCCGTGACCGGTCGGGAGCCGGTTATCCCAGGTTCATCCACGCCCTGTACGAGCAACCCGTCGGAAAGCCGGTCCGGCCAATCAAAGGCCCCATTTCGCTGGCCGTCGCCCAGATTGGCGAGACGTCGCCGCCGCAATGGTTCCTCGATCAATTGCGCGCGCGGACGGAGCTGTTTTCCAAAGTTGTCGGCGTGCCAATGCCCGGTGAACCGGTGGCTTCTTCCCGCGACAAGAGCGCGGCTGACGCAAGCTTCTCCGCGCAGATGCGTTCCTTGTGCAACCTTTCCCGCTCCCAGGGCGCGGATTGCATCCTGTTGATTGGCGGCAGCATGGATTCCGGCACGGCCAAAAACGCAATGAGCGTCATGGACCTGACAATTGTCGGCGGGGCGATTTTTCCGGGAACGACGGTGATGGCGGAAGGCAAGGCCGCGGGCGCGCTGATCGAGGCGGAATCAGGGCAGGTGCTGTTCCTGGTCAATTCCGAGGCCAGAAGGAAAACGCAGGCGCCGACGCATTTTGCCTATGATCGAAAAGGCACGCTGTCGGTCGAATTGCGCGACAGGCTGCTTGAAAATCTGGGCGGGGCGTTTGCCGACAAGCTTGCGGCACATCTAACAGGCCAACATTGAAGGAGACGTTATGACGCTTTCCATTCCCCAATTGAATTTTGTCTGCGCCTGGATTGGAATCCTGCTCGGCTTCCTCTCCGGCATGGCCATGGGGCTGCAATTCCAAAAGCCCGACTGGCTCGGCGGCTATGCCAGCCTGAAGCGGCGTTTGTACCGGTTGGCGCATATTTCCTTCTTCGGGCTGGCGGCGATCAACTTCCTCTTTTATTTCACCGCAAGGGAAATGAACCTCGACTCCTCGCTGCTGCGTCTGGCGGCGCGGGCCTTTATCATCGGCGCTGCCACGATGCCGGTCTGCTGCGTGGCGATGGCGCATTTTCCCCGCTTGCAGGCGGCATTCGCCGTGCCGGTTCTGAGCTTGGTGACGGGTGCGGTCTGCGTCTTAATGGAGATTGTCAAATGATCAAAATCGGACTCATTGCCATGAGCGGCGTGCGCGCGCACGATCCCGAGTTGACACGGTTGGGGCTGACACTGCCCGGCTTCGTGGACCGCAATCGCATCATTGCGTCCATGCCCAGCCTGTCGCTGCTGACGCTTGCCGCGTTGACGCCCGACCGGTTCGAGGTGGCTTACCACGAAATCGCCGATTTGAAGTCGCAGACCGCGCTGCTCGAGGACTTCGACCTGGTGGCAATCACTTCTTTTTCCGCCCAGATTTTCGAGGCGTACGCCGTGGCCGATTTTTACCGCGCCCGGAATATTCCCGTGGTGATGGGCGGCTTGCATGTCACCTCCCTTCCGGAGGAGGCGTTGGCGCACTGCACCAGCGTTGTGGTTGGCGAGGGTGAGCCGCTTTGGCCTGAAGTGCTGCGGGATTTCGAGCGGGGCACGCTTCAGCCGGTTTACAGGCAGGTGATTCCCGGTTCCTTCGACCTGGCCGACTCGCCCGTGCCGCGCTACGACCTGCTGGACCCCGCCAAATACAATCGCCTCACCGTGCAGACCAGCCGGGGCTGCCCGCACAAATGCCATTTCTGCGCCAGTTCCATTTTGCTGACGCCGCGCTACAAGGTGAAACCCGCTGCCAAGGTCCTTGAGGAAATCCATGCCATCAAATCGGTCTGGAGCCGGCCGTTCATCGAGTTCGCCGATGACAACAGTTTTGTGAACCGCCGCCATTACAAGGAGCTGCTTCGCGCGTTGGCGAGCGAAGACCTGCGCTGGTTCACGGAAACGGACCTGAGCGTCGCCCAGGACGATGAAATGCTCGAATTGATGCGCGACTCAGGCTGCCAGCAGGTTCTCATCGGGCTGGAAAGCCCGCGCCGCGCCAGCCTCAACGGCGTGGAACTCAACTCCAACTGGAAAGCCCGGCGGCTGGACCAATACAAATCCGCCATCGAGAAAATCCAGTCCTACGGCATCACGGTCAACGGATGCTTCATCCTTGGCCTGGACGCCGACACGCCGGAGGTCTTTGACGAGGTGTTTCATTTTGTTCGCGATGCGGGCCTCTATGAAGTGCAGGTGACGGTGCTGACGGCGTTTCCCGGGACGCCGCTTTACCGGCAAATGAAGCAGCAGAACCGCGTCATTCAGGACCGCGCCTGGCAGCTCTGCACGTTGTTCGACGTGAATCTTGTTCCGGCGCAAATGAGCGTCAGCCAGTTGCGCGAGGGGTTTTGCGGGCTCATTCAGCGGCTTTACAGCGAGCAGGAAACCCGGGAGCGTCGCAGCCGGTTCAAGGCCCGCCTGAAAGCGTCGCCTCATTTCGCGCGGCATCGCACCCGGCAGGTGGACCTCAAGGAAACGGTGGTTCTGGAATAAGAAACTGAGACTTCCCTCTCCCGGCGGGAGAGGGACCAAGGGTGAGGGAGAGATTTGGAAATCCACAACACGCTTTGAACAACCCAAAGACGGTCACACTTCGCGAGTCTTCCAGCGGTGCCGGAGGGTTTATTGGGAATTATAGAGCCGCGTTGTGCGCCGTTTTTGGAACGCGGCTTATCTTTGGCTTGCCGCGTTAGTTGAAGCCGTCATCTTTGGCGCATGCGAGTTCACTTTCTTGGCGCCACGCGCACAACCACCGGCTCGATGTATTTGCTGGAAATCAACGGCCAGCGCCTCCTCCTCGAATGCGGGCTGTTCCAGGGTCATCGCGATGAGTCCATGGAGCGGAACCGCCATTTTTCATTTGATCCCAAGCAGGTTGACGCGGTCATTCTCAGCCACGCGCACATCGATCACTGCGGCAACCTGCCCAACCTCTGCAAGCAGGGGTTTGCGGGAAACATCTTCTGCACCTTCGCGACCCGGGACCTCGCGAGCATCATGCTGGAGGATTCGGCGAACATTCAGCAGGCCGACGCCGAGTATGTGTCCCGCCAGCGCGCCAAGAAAAACCTGCCGCCCGTCGAGCCGCTCTACACCGCGACCGACGCCGAGAAATCCATCCGGCAGTTTGTGGCGCTGGGCTACGATCGTCCGATGCCCGTGGCTGACGGCGTCACCCTGACCTTCTACGACGCGGGCCACATTCTGGGCTCGGCGCAGGTGGTGCTGGACATCCGGGAAAAGGGCCGAAAATTCCGCTATCTGTTCACCGGCGACCTGGGCCGCGGCAACGACGCCATTCTCCGCGATCCCCAGCCGGTCAAGGATGTGGACTTCTTGCAAATTGAAAGCACCTACGGAGCGCGCGAGCACAAGTCGCCGCCCGGCGCGGGCGCGGAAGTGGAGCGCTTGGTGAAGGAAACCGTCGAGCGCGGCGGCAAGGTCATTATTCCGGCGTTCTCAGTGGGGCGAACCCAGCAGATTGTCTATGCGCTCAACCAAGCGACCGAGGAGCAGAGGCTTCCCAAGGTGCCGATCTTCGTGGACAGCCCATTAAGTGTGAATGCCACCGAGGTGCACCGGTTGCATCCGGAATGCTTCAACGACGAGATTTACCGCTTTCTGCGCGAGGTGAATAATCCCTTTGGCATGGAGAACCTGACTTACATCCGTGAGGTGACACACTCGATGCGGCTCAATGACCTGAAGGATCCGGCAATCATCATCAGCGCTTCCGGCATGGCGGAAGCCGGACGCATCCGCCATCACCTCAAGAACAACATCGGAAATCCAAACAACCTGATTTTGTTCATCGGCTACTGCGCCGAGCACACCTTGGGCGCGCAGTTGATGAACGGCAAATCGCCGGTCAACATCTTCGGGGAGCCGCACCAGGTGAAGGCGCGCGTGGCGTCCATTGATTCCTTCTCCGGCCATGCCGACCGGCATGAACTCAAGAAGCATGTGCAGCAATTGACCGGACCCATGCGGAAAATTTTCGTGGTGCATGGCGAGGAAACCCAGTCTCTGGCCTTTGCCGAGACGTTGAAGGAAATGAAAACCACCTCGGACGTTGTCGTGCCGGAACGTGGGCAGGCGATTGAGGTTTGAAAATGGCCCTTTTGGGAAAATAAAAAGGCCGGCTGCCATGGCAGCCGGCCGTTCAGATTAAGCGGCAGGTAATCAGGCTTCCTTCTTCTTGTTGCACTTCTCGCAGGCCTTTTTGTCCTTGGCGGCATCCACGCAGCAGGGGTGGCTGCAATCCTTGCCCTTGGCAATGGCCTTGTCGCAGCAGGAGGCTTCCTTCTGGCATTTGTCGCAGGTCTTGGACTCCTTGCGGGCCTCAACGCAGCACTTGTGCTCGCAGTTTTTTCCAGCGGCCTTGGCCTTGACGCAACAGCTTTCAGCCATGGCGCTGCCCAGGCTCAGCGACACCGCAAACGCGGCAACCAACAGGAACTTCACAAACTTCATAAACGCACCTTTCTTGTTCGTTTTAATTAAATATCCGATTACAGCACGCCGACTACTCTGCCGACGTCTTGTTGTTCGGGAATGAACGGAGCATGACAAGGTTATAGACGCTTGTCCACGGGGTTTTATTCCACTGTTACCCAGGTAAAATTGCCGGGCTCGCAGAACCCGGCCAGCCCGGGTAATGTTTCCGCCAATGGATTTTCCCAGTGAACTCAAAGCCATTTTGCGCGACACGCCCGAGCTGAACCGGGCCTACCTGGTCGGCGGCTGCGTGCGCGATGCGCTGCTGAAGCTTCCCCACAAGGATTTCGACATCGAGGTGTTCGGGGTGACTTATGAGCAACTGGAGGCGGCGCTGTGCCGCTGGGGCCGGACCGACCTGGTGGGACGCTCCTTTGGCGTCGTGAAACTCAGGGTGGGGGAATTCACATTTGACTTCACCATTCCCCGGCGGGATTCAAAAGTGGCTCCCGGCCACAAGGGATTTGAAATCACGTTTGACCCGGACATCTCCCCCCGGGAGGCGGCATCGCGGCGGGACTTCACCATCAACTCCCTGATGCATGATCCTCGCGAGGACCGTGTCCTGGATTTTTTCGGAGGCATTGCCGACCTGGAAAACAAGGTGCTGCGGCACACCAGCGCCGCGTTCGTCGAGGATCCGTTGCGCGTGCTGCGCGGAATGCAATTCGCCTCGCGGTTTTGCCTGAAGGCGGCGCCGGAAACCATCGAATTGTGCCGGAGCATGAAGGGCACCTTTGGCGAACTGGCCCCCGAACGGGTGCGCGACGAGTGGTTCAAGTGGGCGGAGAAGAGCGTTGTGCCATCGGTCGGGCTTCATTTTCTCAACACCACCGGATGGCTGGAGCATTTTCCCGAACTGCACAACCTGGTGGGCACGCCGCAGGATCCCGGGTGGCATCCCGAGGGCGACGTGTTTCTGCACACCTGCCATTGCTGCGATGCGATGGCGCGCTTGCCCCAATGGCGGGAGGCAGGCAGCCCAACGCGCATCGTTTATATGCTGGCGGTGCTGCTTCACGATGTCGGCAAGCCGCTGACCACGCGCGAGGAAATTCGCGACGGGGAAGCGCGCATTGTTTCTCCGGGGCATGAAGTGGAGGGCGGTCCACTGGCGGATCGGTTTCTGGAGCGGATTCACGCGCCGCTGGCTTTGCGGGAACGGGTGCTGCCGCTGGTGGTGAATCACATGGCGCATTTGCAAACGGTGAGCGACCGCTCGGTGCGCCGCCTCGCCAAGCGCCTGGAGCCGTCGAGCATCGAGGACCTTTGCGTCATCATCACCTCCGACAGCATGGGGCGTCCGCCGCGCCCCGCCAACGTCCCGAAATTTGTCGAGCAACTGCTGGTCAAGGCGTACGAGCTAGAGGAGAAAAACCGAGCGCCGCGGCCCATTTTGCGGGGGCGGCATCTGATCGAACGCGGCCTGTCACCGGGGCCGGAGTTTGGCGAGATTCTCAGCCAGGCCTTTGAGGCGCAGTTGGAGGGGGAATTCAAAGATCTGGAAGGGGCCAATGCGTGGTTGCGAAATGTGCTGGAACAGCGAAAAGGGCGTTGAAGCAACGCTGGGCTCAACAACAAAGAAACGAAGGGGCAAAGTTATAAAAAATTGAAAAGGAGTCGCTTCACACCTTTGTCCCTTTGTTGTTCAATTTGTTATAAGTCTTTTTTCATTGGCGCACTTCGATGACATCACTTCTTCGCCGCCTGTTTGGCCTGGCTGATGCACCAAAGGTGCTTGTGGGTCCGGATGAACAAATCCCCATTGGAAACCGCCAGGGAACCATTGGTCAGCTCGTTGCCAATGGCATTGACACCCACGACCTCGAATTTTGGGCTGGCCTTCAGGATGACGCAGTCGCCCGATTGGTTAAGCACATAAATGTTGTCTCCGGAGAGAACCATGGAGGACCAATATTCGGACTTGGGGCCGATGCTGGGGAGGCGCTCCTTCCAAACGCTCTTGCCGGTCTTCAACTCGATGCATTCGGCGATGCCCGGCGTGTTGGGGACGTAAATGTGCCCTTTGTAAATCACGCCCGAACTGAGGCGGTTTGGCGTGCGCGGCTCCTGCCAGAGCCGATGGGTCTCGGTGACGTCGCCTTTGCCGCCGGGTTTGGCCGCAATCGTGGTGCCGTGATAGCCGCCCATTGCCACAACCACGCCATTGCCGTAAACGGGCGAGGTGTAGAGCAGGGGATTCAACCCGCCGCAGCGCCACAACTCCTGGCCTGTCAATGGATCAAAACCTTTGAGGAATTCTGCCAGGCTTATTACCAGTTCGTCGCGCCCGTTGGCGTTCACGATCAGGGGAGTGCTCCACGATCCGACGATCCCGTTGGCGTCCCCCGCAAAGCCGTCGGTGCGCTCCTTGGGTTTGATCTCGGGAATGTCCACCTGCCAAACCGTTTTGCCGGTTTTCTTGTCCAACGCGATGAGAAAGCTGCGTTCGCCCGGGCCAAAATTCAAAAGACACAGGTCCTTGTAAATCACCGGGGACGCGGCGTAACCCCAGGTGTGGGAATGTTTGCCCAGGTCGCGGTGCCACAATTCCTTGCCGTCGAGGTCGTAGCAAAATACGCCCGCCGATCCGAACCACGCAATCACCCGCTCGCCGTCGGTCACCGGCGATGCCGAGCAATACGGGTTGGTGCGATGGCTGTCCTCGCGCTCGGAGTAGGGCGCGGCCTTCTCCCACAATTTGCGCCCCGTCGCCCGCTCAAAACACATCAGCGTGCGCTTGCTTTCCTTCTCGATGGGCTGGGTGACAAAGATTTTGTCGCCCCAGACAATAGGCGTGGAGTTGCCGCGGTCGGGCAGTTCCACTTTCCAGCGCACGTTCTTCGTGTCGCTCCATTGGGTGGGCAGATTGGCTTCGCTGGTCACGCCGGAGCCGGTCGGGCCGCGCCATTCGGGCCAGTTGGCGGCGGACAGTGATAGCAAACCAGCCAGCAGGACAGAAACCGGCAGGAATCGGATGGCAATGTGATTCATGGCAAATTGAAGGTTGGAGGAAATTCCAAAATTTGAGGTGGAAAGACAAGTTTCATCGGTTGTCTTGCTCATGGAGAAATCGCCAGGCGCGGACATATTTTTTCAAGCGCTTCAGCGCCTTGGCGTCCACCGTTTTCAGACGCAGCGGGTTCATGTTGTCTTCAAGGTCAAAAATCTTGATCTGCCGCGACAAGGGGTGGCTGGCTGAGCGGCGGACAAACTTGGTGTAATTTTCCCGGGGCCGCTTGGTCAGGTTGTCCACGGCGGCAACGATTTTGGCGGGAAAACCCTCGGCGCGAAGCTGCTCCAGCGTCCACTCGCTGTCCTCGACGACATCGTGCAGCACTGCCACGATTTTTTCCTCTGCGGTGCGTCCTCGGAGCATCAGGCGCAACGGATGCAGCACATAAGGGTCGCCGTTTCGGTCGCGCTGGCCTTTGTGGGCCTGCACGGCGATTTCAATGGCCCGTTCAAGCAGGCTGGCGGCTTTGGGTTTCATCAGTTGCGGTAAAATAACAGCCACTTGCGCCATTTCCAATTCGGCAGAATTTTATTTCAGGACACCGTGAATGAAATAAACTGATGCCAATGTCACGAATAGAACCTCCCGATTCGCACCATTGTTCGGCGGCCATTGGTTGGCTGGAACTGGGCAATGCCGATGAGGCGCTCGCGGATTTGCACCGGGTCTCCGCCCGAAACCGGCACCATCCCGACGTGCTGGAAATCCGGTGGGCGGTCCTTGCTCATCAGAAGGACTGGACTGCCGCGCTGGAAACCGCTCGCACCATTCTGCGTGTTTCGCCCAAACGCTCCTCAGGGTGGCTGCATTGCGCTTACGCCCTGCGGCGCGTTCCCGAGGGCGGATTGCAGGCCGCGTGGGACGCGCTGTTGCCGGCGTTTATAAAATTCCCGGAGGAGCCGGTGATCCCGTTCAACCTTGCCTGTTACGCCTGCCAGTTGGATCGCTTGGACGACGCGCGGGTCTGGCTGGATCGGGCGTTCCAGATTGGAAGCGAAGCGGACATCCGGGATATGGCCTTGCACGACGCCGACCTGAAACCGCTCTGGGACGAAATCCGCAAGCGGCCCAGACGCAAAAAACAGTCGTCCGTGGCGTGAGACACGGCAACGACTCATTTTCCTGTGAATCAAATGAACAGCATGGAACCCATCCGGTTGCAGTCCACTGACGCGCTCGTTGTCGTGGATGTGCAGAATGATTTTTTGCCGGGCGGCGCGCTGGCTGTGCCCAGGGGCGATGAGGTCATTCCCGTGCTGAACCGTTATCTGGCTTTGTTTGAGCGCAAACAGCTTCCGGTGATTGCCACGCGCGACTGGCATCCGCCAAACCACAACTCATTCAACGAGCAGGGTGGCATCTGGCCCGCGCATTGCGTGCGCGATACCCCCGGCGCTTCATTTGCCTCAAACCTGAAGCTGCCTGATAAGGCGATCATCGTTTCCAAAGCCACCACCGCGCGGCAGGAGGCCTACTCCGGATTTGAGGGCACCGGCCTGGCGCAGCGGCTTCGCGACCTGGGTGTGCGGCGCGTGTTTGTCGGCGGCCTGGCCACCGATTACTGCGTGCTGAACACTGTTTTGGACGCGCTGAAAAACGGGTTCGAAACCCTGTTGCTGCTGGACGCCTGCCGCGCGGTCAACGTGAAGCCCGACGACGGGATAACTGCCGAAAAAAAGATGCTTCAGGCCGGTGCACGCCCCGTCATGCTGGAGCAGTTGGCCGCCGAATAATTAAAAGCTTTCCGTTGCGGATTTATTCCGGGCGAAAAATACTCCACGGAAGTTTCAATCGCTCAATGAACACCAACCCCGACGCGCTGCTGACCGACCTGTATCAATTGACGATGCTGAAAGGTTACTTTGACCGGCAGATGAACGGGACCGCGGTGTTCGAGTTTTTCGTTCGGCGTTTGCCCGAGAACCGCAATTTCCTCGTGGCCGCCGGACTGGAGCAGGCTTTGGAGTTTCTCGAAAACTTTCATTTTACTGATGACGAAATTAACTGGCTGGGCGAGGAGCAGAACTTTCCACCCGACTTTTTGAATTCCCTCAGACAGCTCCGTTTCAATGGCGACGTGGACGCCATGCCCGAGGGCACGCTCTTTTGGGAAAATGAGCCCATCCTGCGCGTCACCGCGCCTCTGCCCATCGCGCAACTGGTGGAGACGCGTCTCATCAATTTGCTTCAACTTTCCACGATGATTGCCTCCAAGGCCGCGCGCTGCGTGCTGGCCGCGCCGGGAAAAAACCTGGTGGAATTCGGACTGCGGCGCACCCACGGGGCCGAGGCCGGAATGATGGCCGCGCGGGCCACCTACCTGGCCGGCTTCGCCGGGACTTCCAATGTGCTTGCGGGAAAACAGTTCGGCATTCCCCTGTTTGGCACCGTCGCGCACGCATTCATTCAGGCGCACGGCGATGAGCAGGAGGCCTTCGAGCATTTTGCCCGTTCCAATCCCAACAACGTCGTGTTTCTGCTCGACACCTTCGACACGCTGGCGGCGGCGCGCAAAGTCGTGGCGCTCGCGGCAAAGCTAAGGGCGGAGAACATCGCCGTGCGCGCCGGGCGGCTCGACAGCGGCGATTTGGCGGCGCTGGCGCGGGAGGTCCGTGCCATTCTCGACGCGGGCGGCCTGAAGGAGGTCCGCATCCTGGCCAGCGGCAACCTTGAGGAAAATGAACTGCAACGGCTCACCGCCACAGGCGCGCCGATTGACGGCTTTGGTGTCGGCACCCGTGTGGTCACTTCCTGGGACATGCCGTATTTGGAATGCGCCTACAAACTGATGGAATACGACGGCAAGCCGTCGCGGAAATATTCCGAAGGCAAGAAAACGTGGCCTGGGCCTAAACAGGTTTTCAGGAAATTGGATGCGGATGGCATTCCGGCGGGCGACACGCTGACGCTGGAGGGGGACGCGCTGGCGGGCGAGCCGATGCTTCAGCCCGTGATGCGGGCCGGCAAACGTGTGGGAACATGGCCTTCGCTGGCCGAAGTCCGCCAGCGCACGGTGAACGCCTTGGAACGGCTTCCCAAACCGTCAATAAGCCTGAAACGCAAGGCGGAGTATCCGGTGGGCATTTCTCCAAAATTGCAACAACTCTCAGAAGAGATGGACCGCCTTCGTGGTGCCTGAATTGTCAGGCCGATTTGAGCCGGCCGGCTCACGCAGGAACGCCGCTCTCCTTGACAGTGGGCTTGCAGGCGCGCCGTATAAAAAAATCACTCAGCAAATTATAGAGCCCGAACAGCTCCTCGAAATCCACCGGCTTGATGAGGTAGGCGTTCACGCCCAGCTCGTAGGCCCGGTCAATGTCCTTCTGAATCTCCGAGGAGGTCACGATGACCACCGGGATGCGGCAAATGTTTTCGGTTGATTTCATCCACTCCAGCACTTCCAGGCCGCTTTTTCGGGGCATTTTCAAGTCCATCAGGATCAAATCGGGCATCGGGTATTTTGCGCGGTCGGCATAGAAACCCTCCCCCACGAGGTAATCCATGGCTTCCATGCCATCCCGAACTTCCCTCAGAACAATTGAACTTTTAGACCGCTCCCAAGCGCGCCTGACGAAGAAAAGGTCATTGGGGTCATCCTCAACAATCAGAATTGTGTCGGTTTTAAACATAAGCCCTTGAGCGATGATTCAATTTAACCCGGCTCAATGGGTTCAGCAAACAGGCAACTGCGTGACGCGTTGAGAGCGAAGGACGTTCCCGCTTGATCGCCCTCCGAATCAATTGACGAAAATGGTCTCGTTGGCCTGGAGCAGCGCGTGCGCGTATTTTTCCCAGGCACCGAGGGGTTTGAGCTGAAAATCAGGTATGTTGACCAGCGACATCGCCTGCATGCCCGGACGGTTGGGCCGTTGGCGCTGGGCAAACCGGCTGCGCGCCTCTACCGGAATCTTTTCCGGCTCGGGCGATTCTTCGATAAATCGAAGGCCCAGGCGGGTCTCGGTGGACGTGGGTTCGCGCTGGTAAATGACTTCGTAGAGAAACCGGATTCGGGCCTCATCGTTCTCCAGAATCAAAAAGTCATCCCGGTATATCAAATTGCGGGCCTGCTCCACCACCAGCGGGCTGTTCATCATGAAGAGCGCCTGCTGCGGCACGGTTGTTTCATGGCGGCGCCCGGTCGAGAGGTCCGGGTTGGCAAAGTCGAATTGCGTGTAAATTTCCGGCAGATTGCGCCGGTCCACATAGCCGTAAACCGTGCGGCGCGTGGAATAGGGCGTGGCGCCCAGGTTGACGGGCTTGCCGCCCAGGGTGAGATCCAGCTTGCCGCCGATGGCCAGCAGCGAGTCGCGCACCGCTTCAAGTTCCAGCCGCCGGATGTTGGCGCGCCAGAGCAGGCGGTTCTCCGGGTCGGCCTGGGCGTAACGCGGGTTGGTGGCGCTGCTTTGCTGGTACACGCTGGAAAGCATGATGAGGCGGTGAAGCTTCTTGAGCGACCAGCCTTCCTCCATGAAACGGGCCGAGAGGTAATCCAGCAGCTCGGGATGGCTCGGCGGATCGGACTGGTTCCCAAAGTCATCGGGGGTCGTCACGAACCCCGCTCCGAAATGATGCTGCCAGACGCGATTGACGATGACGCGCGGGGTGAGCGGATTCTTGGGATGGATGATCGCCGAGGCCAGCTCCAGACGGCCGCTGCCGCTGCGAATGGGCGGCTGGTTGGTGCCGGCCAGCACTTCCAGGAAACGGCGCGGCACCGTTTCGCCGGGGTTGCCCGCCTCGCCCCGGATGAACAACGCCGAGTCGCGCGGATAGGGGCTGTCGAACAACGCCATCGCGCGCGGCGGCGCGCCCGGATGGGTCATTTCCAGCCGGACAATTTCACGGCGCAGTTCGCCCTCGCGCTCCCGCTGCTCGCGCGTCTTCCGCCGCACCGACTCCATCTGCGTCAATTCCTGGTAAACCGTGTTGAATTTCTTGGCGTAGTCCACGTAGTCGGGATCGGTGGAGGGCTTGTCCACCAGGTGCCCAAAGGGCGGCTCGGTGGTGCTGTTGAAGATGCCGCGCAACGCGTAGTAATCCTTCTGCGAAATGGGGTCGAACTTGTGGTCGTGGCACCGGGCGCAGGTGACGGTCAGCCCCATCGTGCCGCGCGTCACCACGTCAATGCGGTCGTTGATGATGTCGTTGTTGTTGTTGTTGAAGCGTGCCCCGGTGGTCAAAAACCCCAGCGCCGCCACGTCCCATCGGGTGGTGCGCAGCACAATCTTGTCGGCGGCAATCTGCTCGAGCAAAAACCGGTTGAACGGCTTGTCGTCGTTGAAGGCGCGAATCACGTAATCGCGGTAGGTCCAGGCATGCGGATAAAAAATCACGTCGCGCTGACGGTTGACTTCGCCCTTGGTGTCCGAATACCGCGCCACGTCCAGCCAGTGGCGCCCCCAGCGCTCCCCGTAATGCGGCGACGCCAGCAGCCGGTCCACCACCTTCGCGAAGGCCTCGGGCGAGGCGTCCTCCAGAAACGCCTGCACCTCCTCCGGCGTGGGCGGCAGCCCGATAAGGTCAAAGGTCGCGCGGCGGATAAGCGTGCGCTTGTCGGCCAGGGGCTGGGGCTTCATGCCGTTGGCCTCGAGTTTGGAGGAAATGAAATGATCCACCGGAGTCTGGCACCACGCCGCATGTTGCGTCGTGGGCACGGGTGGCTTTTGAATCGGCTTGAACGCCCAGTGGTCGCGGGTGGTCTTGCCGTAGCTTTTGGCCTGGCCGGCCGTTCGCGGGTCGGGCGCGCCCATTTTCACCCACAGTTCCAAATCGGCAATCTGCGCGTCGGAAAGCTTTTTGCCCTTGGGCGGCATCTGCAAATCGGCATCGGTGTAGCGAACCGCCTTGATCAACAGGCTCTTGTCAGGATTGCCCGGCACAATGGCCGGGCCGGAATCGCCGCCCCGAAGCAACGCCTCGCGGAACTCGACCGACAGGTTGCCCTTGAGGCCTTTTTCACTGCGTTGGCTGTGACACGAATAGCAATTCTCGGCCAACAAGGGGCGGATTTTGTTTTCAAAAAATTCCAGTTCTGTCCGGCTCGGTTCCTTGGCCGATGCGGCGGCCGTGGCCAGGCAAAGCGCGCTTAGGATCGCTGCTCCGAGCCCGGACTTTTCCGTCTGTTTTTGAAAAATAAAAAGCATGGCTGAACCCCCGATTAAGCGATGATGTCCTTGACCACGTTTCCATGCACATCGGTCAGGCGGAAATCCCGGCCGTTGTAGCGGTAGGTGAGCTGGGTGTGATCAAAGCCCAGCAGTCCCAAAATCGTGGCGTGCAAATCGTGGACATGCACCCGGTTGGTGACGGCCTTGGCCCCGAATTCATCGGTGGCGCCATAGACGAACCCGCGCTTGACGCCGCCCCCGGCCATCAGCGTGGTGAAACCCTGGTTGTTGTGGTCGCGGCCCGGGTTGTCGTTCCCGTTGCGGTCGCGCACCGGGCGGCGTCCGAATTCGCCGCCCCAGATTACCAGCGTGTCCTCAAGCATCCCGCGCTGCTTCAAGTCGGCCAGCAGCGCCGCAAGCGGCTTGTCAATGTCCCTGGCGCGCTGCGGCAACCGCTCCTCAATATCCTGGTGATGATCCCAGCCGCCGGCCCACACTTGGACAAAGCGAACCCCGCGCTCCACCAGCCGCCGGGCAATCAACAGTTGCCTGCCCTGCTGCGAGTTGCCGTAAAGCTCCCGAATGCCCTGCGGCTCTTTCTGGTAATTGAAGGCGTCCGTGGCCGAGGCCTGCATCTTGAAGGCGATTTCATACGCCTCGATCCGCGCCTCCAGTTGCGCGTCCTTTTGCAGGTTCTGGCTGTGCAGTTCATTTAACTGGTGGATCAGGTCCAGTTGCCGGCGCTGCTCCTTCACCGACACATAGGGATTTTTGATGTGTTGAATCATCTCCTCCACCGTGGGGGCAGAGGTGTTGATGCTGGAACCATGGAAGACCCCCGGCAAAAAGACCGAGGACCAGCTTTGCGGGCCGCCGTTGGGAATGCCACCGCCGGTTCGCAGTGAAACAAAACCGGGAAGGTTCTGGTTCTCTGTTCCCAGGCCATACACGACCCAGGAACCGAGCGACGGCCTCGCCACGCGCAACGAGCCGGTGTGCAAAAACACCGTGGCCACGTCGTGCGCCGGAATGTCCGTGTACATTGAGCGGATGACCGTCAGGTCATCCACATGCTCGGCCAGGTTGGGAAACACCTCGCTCACTTCGATGCCCGACTTGCCCTTGCGCTCGAATTTGAACGGCGACGCCATCGCAACGCCCTGCATGCCGGGCAGCGACTTGCCGTCGTACTTCGCCAGCTCGGGCTTGGGATCAAACGTGTCCACCTGGGACGGGGCGCCCTGCGCGAAAATATGGATCACCCGCTTGGCTTTGGCGGGGAACGGCGGCTTCCTCGGGGCCAGCGGCGACGAGGTGTCGGCGGCATGAAGCGCCAGTTCCGGCCCCAGCATCGTCGCCAGGCCCAGCGCGCCAAAGCCCATGCCGAACCGGTTCAGGAACTGGCGGCGGGTGAGAAAGAAATCCTCGGGCCTTGCCGAATGCCCGCTTTGAAATGAATCGCTCATAACACGTTGGTTGTTTGTTCACTATAATTGACCGTGCCGGCGGCAGAAAGGTTTCAACTTTAACCGGGGTTTCTGGTTCAATCTCCTCCGTGGCAGGGCAATCAAGGGCGGCAGCCCCACGGCCCGGCCGCCTTATTTAGCCAGAAGCCAAATGAACGACATGCGTTACCTCAAAACCGCTTGCCGGCACTGCGGCGGCCCCATTGAGTTTCCCGGGGAACACGCGGGCGCGGTGGTCGCCTGCCCGCATTGCGGACAGGAAACCGTGCTGGCGGTCACCCCGCGCCGGGCCACAGTCGGGCGGGTCGTCGTGGGCATTCTGCTGTTGCTCCTGGCGGCGGGTTTTATTGTAGCAAAAGTCGCGCGCCGTCCGGTCGCGGAGCCCGTTCCAGTGTCCGCACCTTCGCCCGCGCCGCCTGCGCCGCAGCCCCGGCTGCTCAACCAGTTTGAAGTGGGCCGCGTTGACGTCGAGCCGGCGGGGGAGGGCCGCGTGCGCTACGCGGTGGGGAATATTCGCAACGCCGCTGGCACGCGCCGGTTTGGCG
>CALJZV010000484.1 GCA_937983475.1 uncultured Verrucomicrobiales bacterium | reverse complement strand
ATACAGACAGCTTTGGCTTCAGCCTCATGGGCTACTTCCATTCGCCTTACTATCACGACCCAACGCCGGCCATGCGAAACTCTTTATACGACGTGATCGCCTGGCGCATGCCGGCGGGTTGGAGTCCATATGGCAGCCGCACAACGTATTCCGGCAGCCTGAATGGCACCGCAGCCCCCTTGGATTACCACAAGTGGGTCGGCGCCAATCCCGGCAGTGGATGCGTCGTCACTTCCTGCCCCGGGGACATCATCATCAACAATTACATCACCCAAGACTTCAACGGGGGAGAAGTGCGCAGTTCCATCGCTTCACGCCGGGGCGAGGCTCCTCCGACGGTTGCCGGGCCGTCCATGTTTTTCGATGAGGGGAACGGCGCAATGACCATTTACCGTTGGAAATCGACAGGTTCAGCCTTCACCCCCCTGACAACCACCGGCATCTCCAGCGGCTACTCGCTTTCCAACGTGGGAAACCACATGGCTGCGGCGGATGTCAACGCCGACGGCAGGACCGACAATGTGGTGGCTTATCAATATCCCGACGGCACGATGCGTTTGCATGTGTTCCTCAATGGCAGTTGGTACCAGGGCTCGGCGGGCTGGTTCCAAAGCGGCACTTTCGACCTGGCAAAAGTGGGCGGAGGCATGGTGGGAGGGGATTTCAACGGCGATGGCAAGGGGGATGTGGCGATGCTGTATGACAACGGCGGCGGGCTGGACATTTACCGCTTTCTCTCCACCGGCAACTCCTTCACCTCCGACAAAGTGACCGTGGCCACTTCCGGCTACAGCATGTCTGCGGTCGGGGAGAACGTGGCCTCTGCCGATGTGAACGCCGACGGCAAAACCGACATTGTTGCCGCCTATCAATATGCCGATGGCACAATGCGGCTGCATGTGTTTCTGAACGGCAATTCCTATCAGGGATCATCCGGGTGGTTTCAAAGCGGCCAATTCAGCATGTCGGCAGTTGCCGGTCGCATGGTGGGCGGCGACTTCAATGGCGATGGCAAGGGCGACATTCTCATGTTCAAGGACAGCGGTCCCGGCGTGTATATGTATCGTTTCCTCTCCAGCGGCACTTCCTTCAGCTACGATCTCTCCAGCATCACAACCGGTTACGACATGGATCAGGTGGGCAGCCGGTTGGGGGCCGGAGACATCAACGGCGATGGCAAAACGGACGCAGTGGTCGCTTATCAGTACGGAGACGGAACCTTCCGATTCCATGTTTTTATTGACGGAAACTCCTATGGCGGATCGGCAGGCTGGTATCAAAGCGGCCAGTTCAATCTGGCAAATGTGGATGGCCGCCTCACGATGGGAAAATGGTAGTGGCGTCCGTGTCAGGGAATAATTGTATAAGTATAAGCACCTCGCGGGATCTGTCCTGCGAGGTGTTTTTGCATCGTGAACAGCCCATCAAACAAGCCTCGCGGCCCCGCGTGCCAAGTTGGCATCTCGGTGCACAAAAACAAGGCGTTCAAGGACCACCCGCGCAACTTTTACTCCGAAAATACCAAATTCAGGCGATGGTCTCGGCTGCGGTTTTAGTTTACTGTCGGCACCAGTTTCGCCCTTGAACCAAAACCAATAAATCCACTGCTAATATGAAACTAAAAACCCGAACCGTATTCTGGGGACTCGCCGCCTTTGCCAGCGCGGCTTTCTTCAGCGATAAACTTTCAGCTCAAACCACGCCCGCGCCGCAGCCGAGCATCTGCAACCGCGCCTGCTGGACCGCCCGCA
>CALJZV010000483.1 GCA_937983475.1 uncultured Verrucomicrobiales bacterium | reverse complement strand
CGCCGTTCTTCCTCGGCCTCCAACCCGGTCATCACGGCCATTTGGGTGAGGAATCCCTCCAGATTCTGGAAACGCAGGGCAAATTCGCCCAACTGCTCCAGGTCCTCGAGGCGCTGCCGAAAATTGGCGTATTGCTCCTGCAAATAATCCTCGTAAACCGCGTCGAGAACTAAGCGAATCATCTGCGACGGTTTTCCAAAGACCGGCTCGGATGCCAGTTGGGCCAGGGTCGCGGAAAGCTGCGCCCATGCGGCGGTTGTTTTCTTGGGCGCTCCCGACCCGCAGCGCTGGAAGGCGGCCGCCAGGCCGATCGGCCTTTTGTTGTCGGCTTTTATTTCACCGATGGCCGGGGTAGCGAATTCGGCGGCGAACTTCAGCCAAAGCCGGTCGGCGCTCTTTTCGCCCACGCCCGGCAGCAGGCGAATCATGCGCTTGAAGGACAGTTCATCCCGCGGATTGGCCACAAACTTGATGAATGCGGCCACGTCCTTGACGTGCGCCTGCTCGAAAAACCGGATGCCGCTGGTGATCGCAAAGGGAATATTGCGGCGTGTAAATTCCATCTGAAGCTCCATCGCGTGAAAGTGCGACCGGTAAAGCACCGCCATGCGGTCCAGCCCGATGCCTTCCTCCCGCAGTTCCAGCACACGTTGCGCCACAAAAGCCGCCTGCTCGCCCGAGTCGCCGCAGGTGACCACAATCGGCTTTTCTCCGCCGGGCCGCGCGGGAGTGAGCTGCTTGGCGAACTGCCGGACGTTGGCGGCGATGGCGGCGTTGGCGACAGCCAGAATCTCGGGCGTGCTGCGATAATTGGTTTCGATCTTGTAGATTTTGGCGCCGGGATAGCGCTTGGGAAAATCCAGGATGTTGAGGAACTCCGCGCCGCGCCACGAATAGATGCTTTGCGAATCATCCCCCACGACCATCACGCTGGAGTGGCGGGCGGCGAGAATATCAATCAGTTCTCCCTGAATGCGGTTGGTGTCCTGGTATTCGTCCACCAAGATGAACTGGAACCGCCGCTGGTAATGTTCGCGCGCCTCGGCGTTGTCGCGCAGCAGCTTGAGCCAAAGAACCAGGAGATCATCGAAGTCCATCGCGTTGGCGGCCTGCTTGCGCGCGGTATATTTTCTCTGCGCTTCGGCAATCGGTGCAGCCAGGTGCGTAAAATAACCAAACTGCTCCTCCAGAATGTCCGCGACGCTTTTCTCCTTGTTCACCGCCAGCGAGAAAATGTCGGCCAGCACGTCCGCCTTGGGAAAACGCGTTTCCTTGACGTCAATGTCCATCTCGCCCACGCAGGCCTTGAGCAGTTCCCGGGCGTCCTCGCGGTCCATGATGGTGAAATCGGACTGGTACCCAATGGCCTCGGCATGGCGCCGCAGCACCCGGGCGCCAATCGAATGAAACGTGCCGCCCCAGAGCGCGGACAGTTCGCTGCCCAGCAAATCGGCCACGCGCCGCATCATTTCGCGAGCCGCCTTGTTGGTGAACGTCAGCAGGAGAATGCGCCCGGGCGGAAGGCCCCGCTCCAGCAGGAACGCCACCCGGTAGGTGAGCGTGCGCGTTTTGCCGGAACCGGCCCCGGCGATCACCAGCGCGGGCCCGGGAGGCGCCGTCACGGCGGCGTGCTGCTGCTCGTACAATTCGCCGGCGTAATTTATCTGCAATTCCACCGGCGCCTTGTGAGGCTTGAGCACATACTCGCGTGACATGGCTGAAACTTACCGGCCTTCGGCAAAATGAAAAGCGGGGAGTGGGTCCGATTACCCGTTGAAGCGTTGAACTGTTTAATCGTGCTGATGCGCTTGGACCGTGTCGGTATGACGATTCACGATTCACGATTCAACGATATAATCCGCCCCCAACTTCGCGCTTTCCACTTTTGGGTTTTGCCTTAGTTTTTTTGGATGACGTTGATCGAACAAATGACGCAACTGGCGCGCCAGGCCAAAGCCGCCTCCCGCGATTTGGCGCAATTGACCACCAGCCAGAAGAACGGCTGCCTGCTGGCCATGGCCGAGGCGCTGGAAAAAAGCGCCGATGCCATCAAGTCCGCCAACGCGAAGGACATGGAAGCGGGCGCTCAAATGGGGCTGTCCAGCGCCATGCTCGACC
>CALJZV010000482.1 GCA_937983475.1 uncultured Verrucomicrobiales bacterium | reverse complement strand
TGGGCGAAATACGAATAACGGTCAAAATAAATGTTGCCGCCGTCCCACTCCAGTTCGCCCCGCTGGAAGTCCACGTCGTCGGACCGGAACCACTTCTTGGCCGGATTCAGCGGTTGGCTGTGGTCGCTGTTGGCCGCCATGCGGTATTGGTCGAGCCCGCCGAAGTAAAAATCCCGGGCCTCCCGGCGTTCCTCGGGCGTCAGCAGGGTGGCGTAACGCACCAGCGCGTTGCCCAGGTCGGCGTCCACGGGAATCCAGCCATAGGGTGGAATGTAGATTTCCGACCAGTCGTGAATGTTGATGTGCCCGGGAAACACGAACCAGCCTGACTGCCACCGGGCGGGAATGCCTTGGGCGCGGCAAAGCGTGATGAATAAAAGAGCCTGCTGGCCGCAGTCCCCGTAATTTTTTGAAAGACAATAGTCGCTGATATTGGTAATGGTGGAGTATTCGAGGGCGTAGCTGTATTTGATGTTGCCGCCAATCCAGTCGTAAATGGCCCGCGCCTTTTTCAGGGCGTTGGTCTCCGGCCCGACGATTTGTTGCGAGAGGGCGCGGATGCGGTCGGTGAAAACCACGTGCGGGCTTTCACGGGTGAATTGCTGGACAATCGGATCATCAGGGTTGTAGGGCTTCACCTTTTCGGGGCGCAGATCAAAGCGGATGCCATGTGTGGTGTATTCGTGCTGAATCTGGAATTGGGTCGGGGCCGCATTCTGGGCAGGCTGCTCTAAATATGCGGACCGGATTGGGCTTTGTTCATCGGCGAGGTAAAGAACGGGCGAGGAACTGTTGAGCAATTGAAAATCTTTTTGGAACGGATATTTGCGCGGCACCGGCAGCCACGCCCGGATGATTTCGCCGTGGGGAACGGTGTTGCTTTTCACCGTGACGGTAAGGGTCATTTTGAGGCGGTGTGGCAGCACGTAGGGCTTTTTTTCGCGCTTTGCGGCCTGTTGAATGACCCGGCAGTTTTCCAGAACTTTGGCGTAATAGGAGATGTCGCGCGGCGCGCGGCGCCGGGCGTTCAGTTCGGGGTGGCGGAAATAGAGGTTGCTGACGCTGGTGTCGGCGAAATAGCGGGTACCGTCGATGACGCGGCTTTCGAAGCGCCCGTCGGCCATCCATGTGTGAAATTCCTGGCGGGTCAGCCCGTCCAGGGATTTGGCCAGGCGGTCGAATAGCTGCTCACCGGTCAGAGAAAAATCCTGGCGGATGCGGCGCAGCAGATCGGCTTCGAAGGCAATTTTTTTCAGTTCATTTTCCTGCAACCCATTTTGCTTTTTCAGCGCCGCGCCCAGAAGCGACTCCGCCTTCTTGAACTCGCCCTTGTCGCGGAGTCCGGCGGCAGCGGCGAGCAGCTTTTCGGTGGCGGGAGATAACTCGGCGGCAAATCCGGCGGCAACGGAACCAAAAGCAATCAGCGCCATAAGGCATTTTCGGCTAAATAAATCCATTCCGGACTCTAAAACCGGCTTGGGATCGAATTCGAGTTAATTTCAAATCTGGCCTTTGGGCGGCGAGCCTTCCAGCAGGCGTTTCATATAGAGCAGTTGGATGTCGGTTGGTGACACCTTCAGTCCCAGTTCCACGGTTTTCAAGGCGCCTGCCGGGTCCCCGTGCGCGTAGCGGGCCTTGGCCGCCAGGGCCGCAAAATGAACGGGCGTGGGTCGGAAGGTTTCGGTTTGCAGGGCGAGCGTGTAATTTTGAAATAATTTCTCTATCACTTCGACGCCCTCCAGCCACCGGTCGGGATTGCCTTGGATGGTGGCCTCCGCGTCGAGCAGTTGCATTTGCAGAAAACCCGCGTCCTCAGGATACGACGCGACCTTGGGATACGTGTCAGCCCGGCGGAAAATGAGGTCGAAGAAAGGCGCCGGGCGAAACACGTCGTACTCGCGGCTGAGTCCCTTGATCAAGCTGCGGTATTCGACATATTGCATCAACGGCGTGTTGGCGGTTCCGTAGCTGGCAAACGCCTCCCGGAAATGCTCGTCGGGCAGGGAAACCATCATCTTGCGTTTTGACTCAGGCGCAAACCGGGCCTGGAAGGTCCGCTCGTCGAAAATGAACAGCGAAAATGCCGCGCGTCCCTCGTAAAACGCCTTGGGCGCCTCGTATTCCAGAATCGGGCGCAAGTCCGATTGCCACGGGCCCGGCGGTGCGATGGCGAAGGAGGTGGCTTTGGAGGCGAGCTGCCGGACAAAAACCGCTTCAGGGCTCAACAGGCCGATTCTCAGCAAGTCGGCTTTGGGTTGGGTGCGCTCGAAAACTTTGGCGAACAGTTCGGGCGTCGGCTCCCAGTGCTGCCGGGACCCAAGAATGAGTATATCTCCCATCTGGCTTTCCCAGACTTCCATAAACGGAAACACCGATTGGAAGGTTCTCAGGACCAGCGCGACAATCTCATCGCTCATTTCATAAGTGTGAAACCATTGGGTCATGATGCCGCCGTCTTTCAGCCGACTGGCGGCCAGTTCGTAGAATTCGCGGCTGAACACGCTGCCCACGCCCGCAAGCCACGGGTTGGAAGGTTCGCTGATGATGATGTCATATTTTTTGGGGCTGAGCTTCAGAACGGTTCGTCCGTCCTCGCGCACCACTCGCGCCAGCGAATTGGTCCACACCCCGCGGTTCCAGTCGGAAAAGAACGTTGCGGCCTTCAGCACCGGGTTGCAGTTTTCGGCGATGGTAATGCTTTCCACCGGGTGCCCCAGCAATGCGCCGGCCGTGATGCCGCTGCCAAACCCAAGGACGAACACGTCCTTGGCATCAGGACGCATCATCATCGGCAGGTGCGCCAGCAAATACTGCGTCGAAAGGTCTCCCCGCGACGAGGCATCCTGCTTTCCATTGATGGAGAGAACGATCTCCGTGTTCTCGCTGGGATTCAGATCGGTGACGACCGAGACGGTTGCGTCGGCGGCGTCTTCATAAAACAAAATTTTGTCCTGCTTCTTCTGCTCCCACAGCAGGCTCTTGGGCACCTCGGCCTCGCGCATCCGGAAAATTCCCGAGCTCAGGAGGTATTGCCAGTCCTCGCGCTTGGACACGCTGGTGACGCCCAAAGCCGCGATGGCGAACCCGCACACGATGGCGTGGTTGGCCAGGTTGTTGCGCAAGGCAATTAAAAGCGCGGCAACGCACGACAATATGCCGATGAAACCAAAGGACAGCCGCAGTCCTGCCGTAGGCATTAAAATAAAACCGGTGAACAGCACGCCAGCGACGGCGCCCAGAGTGTTCCATGTGAGGAGCCGTCCCACGTGGCGGCCCAGCGTTTCGCTCGAGGCGGAAACGATTCGGATCCAAAGCGGCAGCACAGCGCCCAGAAGCGCCGCCGGAACGCCCAGCACCACCAGCGAAATGCCGACGGTCAGCATTTGGTGATAAAGGTAGCGATTGTGTCCTGCATAGCTGTTGCGCAGTTTCAGGTAAAACAAAGCCCATTGCTCAATGGTCAGAATGAAGGCGGCGATCAGTAGCGACGTGGCCAGCAGCAGCACGACGGTTGTTCCCTCGCCAAGCCATTGTTTTTTGCGGATTGACGCAATGGCAAAACTTCCCAACCCAATGCCCAGAATGAACGCCATCAGCACCACGGAAAACGCCTGCAACGAGCTGCCGAAAATCAGCGACAGCGACCGTGCCGCCAATATTTCTAGGCCCATCGAAATGCCTCCGGTGAAAAACACCACCCCGCACGCCAGCGTCAGGCGATTGAACGGAAGCCATTTCGACTCGAACATCGAGGTCTCCGGCCCTTTCATTTCCTCACCGGATTTCTTGGCGGGCTTGGCAGGCTCAAGTTGTTGGCGCCGCGCCACCCCGATGGCGGCAACGCCGATGAGTATGTTCGCCGCGCCGGTGACCCATAGGGTGCTGAGAATGCCCAGGTGCCTGACCAGGAAAAAACCTGCCAGGCCCGCGCCCGCCACCGCGCCGAGCGTGTTGATGGCGTAAAACCGCGCCGAACTGCGTCCCGCGTCGCCACTGCTTCGTTGCAGCCATGCGGCCACCAGAGGCAGCGTGCCTCCCATCAGGACAGTTGGCCCAAGCAGCAGCGCGAGGCTAATGCTGCCCTTGAGCACCAGCAGGATGCCGCTGGATTCCAGGAAGCCTGTTCCCGTCGCAATGAAAAGGCGGTCGCCCAGTCCGTAAAGCGCATTGAACAGAAGCGCGTAAACGCCGATGGCGATTTCTATGTAGCCGTAGGTTTTCACCGGCTGTGCCATCGCGTCGGCCCGCCTCCCGAAAAGGAGGTTGCCCAGCGCCAGCCCGCCCATGAAGACCGCCAGCACCACCGTCTGCGCTTGGATGGTGCTGCCGAACATGAGCGACAGGTATTTGGACCAGACCACTTCGTAAACGAGCGCCGTCGCGCCCGAGCCAAAGAATAAAAATGGCATGATGTAACGCATGTGAATGGCGCAAATTGTTCTGAAGTTGCCCCCCGGTTGGCAATCCAAAAGCGGCCTGCCGATTTTCATTAAATGCGAAAATTGCCTTCCTGGACATTGCGAAGCCTGCGGCGCCTTGGCTTGAAAAACAGCGCTGTCTGTGGTTTACAATAAGCCACTGTGCTTTTCCATGCCTCCATTCGGTTGTTTCTTCGGCTCTGTTATTCTGGTTTTTGGCGGCAATGGGCCGGGTTGGCACTGGTCTTCTCTGGAGCGGTTTTATTTTCCTTGCAATCAAATGGAGACGAGGTGCATTTCCGCCAAGGCCGCATTATGGTTCGCCCGTTGCCTGGACGCGCTCAGGCTTTGGCGCAATTTCATGTCGCCGAGCGGGCGCGGGTGGCGCATGAATTCAGTCAACTGGGCGGTATTCAGGTGGTTCAATTGCCCCCGGGCGCAAACATCCGTCAAATGATTGCCCGTTACGAGCGCGCCGGTTTGGTGGAATTCGCCGAGCCGGATTACCGTCTTTATCCGGCCACGGTCACACCCGACGACCCCCGTTTTCTGGACGGCAGCGCCTGGCATCTGCACAACACCGGCCAGAACGGCGGCTTGAATGACGCGGACATTGACGCCCCGGAGGCTTGGGAAACATTGCATTCGGCATCAAACATCGTGGTCGCCATCGTGGACACGGGCATTCGCCACGCGCACGAAGACCTGGCGGCCAACATGTGGGTGAATCCTGGAGAAATTCCCGGCAATGGCATCGACGACGATGGCAACGGCATCGTGGACGATGTGCATGGGTTTAATGCGGCCAACAACTCCGGCAATCCCATAGACCTTAACGGCCATGGCACGCAGGTGGCGGGAGCTGCGGGCGCGGTGGGCAACAATGGTGTTGGAACTTCTGGAACCGGTTGGCGGATGAAACTCATGGCCTGTCGCTTTTTTGATGATGCAGGATCCGGATTTATTTCTGACGCAGTCAAATGCATTGATTACTCGAGGACCAACGGGGCGCAGGTCATCAACGTGAGTTTTGTCACCACTAATTATTCAACAACTCTTTACAACGCCATCAACGCCTGCAGGTCGGCGGGGATCATTGTGGCCGCGGCCGCCGGGAACGACGCCCGCAACACCGACGTCACGCCTTATTATCCGGCCAGCTTCAACCTCGACAACATAGTTGCCGTCGCCTCCACGACCCGCACCGACGCGTTGTCCGGCTTCTCGAATTTCGGGGCCAGTTCAGTGGATTTGGGCGCGCCGGGTGAAGCCTTGTTTTTGACCTATCACACTGGCGACACGGCCTACTTGGTCAACAGCGGGACCTCCTTTGCCTCGCCGGTGGTCGCCGGGGCATTTGCCTTGATGAAGGCGCGTTATCCCACCGAATCGTATTCACAATTGATCAGCCGCGTTTTTGCAGCGGCCGACCCGCTGCCGTCGCTTTCAGGAAAATGTGCCACCGGTGGGCGGTTGAACCTGTCCAACGCCTTGGGGCCGAGCGTGGCAGCCGACTTTGCGGTAAATAAAACCGTGGGCGAACTGCCCCTGACCGTTTATTTTACCAACACGTCGTTCGGCGTGATTACCAATTATCATTGGGATTTCGGGGACGGCACGCAGAGTTCGCTTGTCAATCCGGTCCACACATTTGCTTCAGAGGGACATTTCAACGTCACGCTCACGGTCACCGGCGCGTCGGGCGCCATCAGCGCAAAAACCCGCCAGATCACCACCGTCGCCAATTATCAGATTTCCGCCGGGGTCTATAATTGGATTGATCCCACCGGAATGACGGCCTTTTCGCTGGCCAATGACGGCGTGACGGCGGCGCAAACTCTGCCGTTTTCGTTTCGGTTTTATGACCAGAACTACAGCCAGCTGCACATTGGCGCCAATGGGCTGATTGGCTTTGAGAATCAGGGGTTGAATGTTGCCGCCAACGTGGACATGCCCAACGCCGCCGTTCCCAACAGCCTCATTTGCCCGTTCTGGGATGACTTGAATCCGGCGGCGGCGGGAACGATTTATTTCGGCGTTGCCGGCACCGCGCCCAATCGCAAGGGTGTGATTTCGTGGGTCAACGTGAGGCATGCGTCGAATCCCCCGGCCAGTTACACCTTTCAAACGGTTCTTGAGGAGGGCAGCCACCGGATTCTGTTCCAGTATCAGAATATTCAGCCAGGGAGCAATAATCCCGGGGCGGCGGGCAAGAGTGCCACCATCGGGGTGGAGCATTCCACCGGATTGGTTGCGGCAAAATATTCATTCAATGGCGGGATCCTTCTCTCCAACAGCCAAGCTGTCTTGTTTACCCCTGGATCCAGCGGCGGCATGTCCGTTACGACGTCCACCGGACTCGCTTCGTATGGAGCAGCAGGCAGCCCTTTCTTGCCCACCAACCAGATGTACACCATCCAAAACACCGGCGATGCCTTGCTGAACTGGATGGTCATGAAGTCGCAGAACTGGGTGAGTTTGTCGGCCACCAACGGCTCTCTTGGAGTGGGAGCATCGACGAACATTTCTGTAACGATCAACTCAAATGCATCGGCTCTGCCGGTGGGAACCTACCTGGACAATGTTGAGTTCAGAAATTTGGTCAATGGAGTTGGAAATACAACACGGGAAGCTTCTCTGGTCGTGAACGGAGCCACTGGGGTGCTGTCGGTGACGCCATTGGAAAATTATACCGCAAGCGGCCTGGTGGGCGGTCCCTTTTCACCTCAGTCAAAAATATACACCCTGCAAAACAGCGGTGACGCGCTACTGACCTGGTCAGCAAGTGCTTCTGATGCTTGGATTAGCTTTTCTGCCACCAATGGTTCCCTTGGGCCAGGGGCCAACACGACCGTAACCGTGATTCTCAACAGTGAGACTACAACCCGGTCAATTGGGGAACATGCGGCGACAGTTTATTTTATTAATGGCTCGACGGGCCAGGGGAACACCAACCGGCTTGTGACGTTGACTGTGAATCCCGTGCCGCCGCCCAGCCTCACCATTCTGCAAACTGCGCATGCCGAAATGGCGGTGGAACTGTTTGGAGAGCCGGGACGCAGCTATGTCTTTGAGCAGACCTTTGGTTTGGTGAATTGGACAAGTTTTTCGACCAACACGACCGGGACAAATGGCCGAGTATTGATTGTGGAGCCAGCGTCGGGCACCGGTCGATTCATCAGGGCTATTAATGGAAATTAGAGGGAATTCGCTAGGCACGGTAACGATATAGTCTGGAGCTGTTTTGCGTAAAATCATGTTTGAACCGACAGCAAAGTCGGCTTCTTTTAATTTTGGAGCGGCTTAAAACGGGACACTTTGTGTCCTGTTTTTGGTGTTATGCTCGATGGGTGTTCACTGCCACGTCTTCAATTTAAAAGAATCAGTGGGGAAAAAAGCTACGTTTGAGGGCAATAATAGGTGAAAACCAGCAATAGGGGTTTCCCCGGGGTTGAGAATGCCCCTGATTTGGCGGACGGCAGGAAGATAAATCACTAAACGTCAAAAAAAATGAATAGTTTTGGCTTTATGCAATTTCTGGCACGATGGTTGCTTGATCAAGCCCGTTCCCGAATGTCAACGATAACTAACCCAAATCCTCTGTTTATGAAACCCCTCCCTGTTCTTAAGAAAACCGCATGGTTAATAGCCTGCATCACGATGTGGTTGGCTTCATTATTCACAGCGTCCGCCAAGATATTCGATGGCGGTGTGGATTCCGCCAATCTCGGCAAGGGCAACTGGATCTGGTACGTTTCCTGGTGCACCAACCAGATGGGCGGCAACGTGCCGACGGTGACGGATATCCCCAGCATGATGTCATATTGGAAAAACCAGGGGTTGGACTACATCGTGGTTAAGGCGGGCACGGGATCCACAAATTTCAACGGTGGAGGCACCTCTCCGCAATTTAACCAGGAACTGGTGGATGAGGCCCACAAGGTGGGGCTGAAGATTTTCGCTTACACCCGCTCTTATGGCAGCGATGTTCCGGGTGAAATTGCCATGGCCAACGCCTGTTACGCCCTTGGGGCGGATGGGTTTGTGATTGACGCAGAGGCAGAATGGGAAAGCCATCAGCCGTGGATCGGCTCCAATGGCCCGGCGCTTGCCATGCAATTGGGCGAGGGAATCAAGACCAATAACCCTACAAAATTTCTGGCCCATGCGCCATTTCCCTACATAACCTATCATCCCACGTTTCCTTACAAGGAGTTCGGTTACTGGTGTGACGCGGTGATGCCCCAATGCTATTGGTTCATGATTGGCGTGACGCCACAA
The DNA here is from genome assembly GCA_937983475.1 of uncultured Verrucomicrobiales bacterium. GTDB lineage: Bacteria > Verrucomicrobiota > Verrucomicrobiia > Limisphaerales > JACDHS01 > CALJZV01. The sequence goes on along the minus strand of CALJZV010000482.1, from coordinate 1,432 downwards.
ACCATGGTCAATGACTTGGATTCTCAATGGCGTAACTGGCAGAATGGACTGACAGGAACGTGGACCAACTCGATCAAGCCTATTGCCCCGATTGGCGAATCCTATTCAGGCATGCCGGCTTCGGACATTCCACTCTTCGTTGACGCGCTAAAAAACACCAAGAATCCCGCTTCGTCGGGCGGCTACAGAAGCGTCAGTTACTGGCGCGCGGACTTGCAGACTGCATCCCATATGAACGCGATGTCCACAAACAACATCGGTGGGGCGTTGGGATCAGTTCCGGAGATCATCGTTGACAACATTTCAGCGACTTATGTTGGGTCTTGGACCACCGCGACCAGCGCCACAGACAAGTATCACACTGATTACAAATATAAGAGCCAGGGAACGGGAGCCAATTATGGACAATTCCGTCCCAGCATTTGGACCAAGGGAAGCTATCAGGTTTATGAATGGCACAGCCAAGGCAGCAACCGGGGCAACACCACGCCGCATGAAATCCTGCACAGTGGTGGAACCTCGACCGTCAATGTTAATCAACAGGTCAATGGCGGGAAATGGAACCTGCTGGGAACTTACACATTCAACGCCAACACCGGCGGGAGCCATGTGCGTATCAAAGACAACGTGACTGGTGGAACTCAATTGGCCATGACCGACGGTATCAAGTTTAACTATGTCCTGCCTTCGGCCCCTTCGCCGGCTCCCAGTGGACTGTCTGCGAACGCCATCAGCGCCTCTAAGATTCAATTGAACTGGACTCCGAGCGCCAGCACCGATGCCGAATGGCAAGTGGTTGCCCGCAGCACAACCCCGGGTGGGCCCTACACCACTGTGAAAATTCTGGCAACCGCCACCACGTCCTGTGTGGATGAGTTCCTGAATGGAGCCACCACTTACTACTACGTGGTGCGCGCGGCTAACGCTGGCGGCGAATCGGCCAATTCCTCGCAGGCTTCCGCCACAACCCACACCCCCGTTGCCGACATCATCATCGATAATCCGGCCGCAACGATTGTTGGTTCCTGGACGGTGGCGACCAGTTCCACCGATAAGCTGGGTGCAGATTACCGTTACAAGAGCCAGGGAACGGGTACTGCCTATCTGCAATACACGCCTAATATTCTCACGGCGGGCAACTACAACGTGTATGAATGGCATCCCCAAGGCAGCAACCGCACAGTCGGGGCGCCTCATGAAATCAAACACGGAGGCGGCACCACCACCGTGAACGTGGATCAAAAGGTCAATGGCGGCAAATGGAACCTCGTGGGGACATATAATTTTCCCGTGGGAACCACCTGTTACGTCCGAATCAAAGATAACTTTGCCGACGCAGGCCAGTTGGTCATGGCCGACGCCATCAAGTTTGAATTTGCAGCCGGTGGCATTCCGGCCCCTCCAGTTGCCCCCAGCGGCCTTAACGCCGCGG
>CALJZV010000481.1 GCA_937983475.1 uncultured Verrucomicrobiales bacterium | reverse complement strand
CCCATTTTCTTTGCGTGACTTCAAGCCGCCTTCGTGTCAAAAGTCTGCCCGCCATGAACGCGAGACTTCTTCTGCCCCTGTTCGCCTTGTTGCTGGCCACGGCCTGCAATCCGCCTTCATCCAACGAAGCGCCCAAATCCGACGCATCCAAGACTGATGCGCCCGCTGCGCCGCAGCCGGAAGCCAAGCCCAAAGAGGCCGAACCGGAGGTGGCCGTCATCAAAACCACCGAGGGCGAGCTGGTCATCGAATTCTGGTCCGACGTGGCGCCCAAGACGGTCGAAAATTTCAAGAAACTGGCCAAGGACGGCTTCTACGACGGGACGCTGTTTCACCGGATCATTGACGGGTTCATGGTTCAGGGCGGCGACCCGCTGACCAAAGACCCGGACAAGGAACTTTACTGGGGCACCGGCGGTCCGGGTTACCGCATCCAGGGCGAAACCAACACCCGCGCCGACCGCAAGCATGTTCGCGGTGTCATCGCCATGGCGCACTCGGGCCATCCGGACACTGCCGGCAGCCAGTTTTACATTTGCCTGGCGCCGCAGCCGGGTTTGGACGGCGGCTACACCACCTTCGGCAAGCTGATCAAGGGCGACGAGGTTTTGGGGAAAATCGGCAAAACCCCGGTCGGCCAGGGCCCCAGCGGCGAACGCAGCCGCCCATTGACCAAGGTTGGCATCGAGAGCATCCAAATTGTGCCAGCCAGCTCAATCCCCCAATAAAATCCAACACCCAGCATTCACTCAACCCAACTGCTATAATTACCTATGAGCGCAAATGAAGTTGCCGTGATCAAAACCACCGAGGGCGAACTGGTCATCCGATTCTGGCCGGATGTCGCGCCCGGGACCGTGGAGAATTTCAAGAAACTCGCAAAGCAGGGCTTCTACGACGGCACCTGCTTTCACCGCGTGGTCAAGGGGTTCATGATCCAGGGCGGCGATCCGCTGACCAAAAATCCCGCCAAGGAGGACTGGTGGGGCACCGGCGACCCCGGCTACAAGATCAAGGCCGAGTTCAACGACCGCCCCCACGTGCGCGGCGTCATTTCCATGGCCCGCTCGCAGCATCCCGACTCGGCCGGCAGCCAGTTTTTCATCTGCCTGGGCGAAGCCCGTTTCCTCGACCGTCAATACACAGCCTTTGGCGAACTCATCAAAGGCGACGATGTGCTGGGGAAAATCGGCGATGTGCCCACGACCCACGGCGGCGGCGGCGAGAAGAGCCGTCCCACCAAGCGCATGGGCGTGGAGAGCGTCAAGATTGTTCCCGAAGGGTCCGCGGCGTAACTCCGCGCCCGCTCGTTGCCACTGCGAGGCGCAGCCTATTTTCTGATGAACTCGCCTGACTTGGCCTCGCTGTTGGTCTCCATGGGTTGTCCCAGGGAGAAGTCAGGGGAAATGGCCGCGCAACTGGACAAGCGCGCCCGCCAATTGGCCGGGCAGAAAGGCCGGAGCTACGAGGAGGCGCTGGCGCATTTGCTTCAGTTGATGAAGCAGGGCTGGGCCGCGAAGGAAAAGGGGCTTTCCTGAAGCGCGGCCCTCGGTAAAATAAAACCGCGTTCCCGAACCAATCCCGTTTCATGATCAAGCCCTGGCAACAAGTCGGCTCCAGCCATCTGGGGGATTTCCGCATCTTCACGCTGCGCTCCGACGCCAAGATTTCGCCGCGCACCGGCAAGCAGCACGACTTTTACGTGATCGAGTGCGTGGACTGGGTCAACGTCGTCGCGCTGACGCCCAACCGCGAAGTCGTCATGGTCGAGCAGTACCGGCACGGCTCCAACACTGTGGAACTGGAGATTCCCGGCGGCATGATGGACCCGGAGGACAACTCTCCCGTGCTGACGGGCCTGCGCGAACTTCAGGAGGAGACCGGCTACGAGGGCGACAGTCACGGGGCTAAGGTCATTGGAACGGTGTTTCCCAATCCGGCCATCCAGTGCAACCGGGCCTTCACCGTGCTGGTGGAGAACTGCCATTGCAAGCACCAGACCCGTTTTGATTCCAGCGAGGATTTGATCACGCGGCTGGTGCCGATTGCGGACATTCCGAAGCTGGTTTCCTCGGGCCAAATTCGCCACTCGATCGTCGTGGCCGCGCTGTATCACTTTGACCTGTGGCGGCAGAGCGGCGGGAGGATTTAAGCCAGCAACCCCGGAACTTTGCGCCAAAAGTTTCCGGGCGGCCTCGTCAGAAAAAAGTCCGGCACAAAATCGTGCCGGGCTGCAATCCTGTTTTAATTTGCCAGAAGGACTTTTATTTTCTGGGCGGCAGTTTTTTCTCCACCAGGTGCTTTCCAAGCACAGCGTACTTGGGCAGGCCGCCCTCGGTGGGCACATGCACTTCGCCCTCGATCAACGGGCGGCAGTATTCGATGAATTTCTCGTTGGGCATGAAGCCGTCCTCGGACAGCCAGTCGCGCGGAATCAAATGCTCGACGTTGGCAATGTCGCCCAGCGGTTGCAGGTCTGTGGTCCAGCGGTAAGGGCTGGTGCTCAGCCGGACAATTTTGGCCATGAACCCGCTCTTGCCCTCGGCGGCGGCGGCGCGCACAGCGGTCTCCCCGCAAACGCAAGCCTCATGGGCGTCGGTGGCGCTGGCGTAATGAGCGGCGCAGCGCTGCGCGTAACCAAGCTTCACGGTGCGGGTCTTGGTGTTGAGCTTGCCCTGCACAATCTCAGCCAGGCGATCGGCGGCCCCGGCGAGCACCGGATGCCCGAAGGAATCCACGCGCGTCGTGTCGGCGCTGAATTCGGTGCCGTCGGGATTCTTCAACCCTTCGCCCACCACCACCACGCAGTATTTCAACCGCGCCACGGTGTCCTTCACGGCAGCGAGGAACTGTTCCTCATTGAACGGAATTTCGGGCAGCAAAATCA
>CALJZV010000480.1 GCA_937983475.1 uncultured Verrucomicrobiales bacterium | reverse complement strand
ACCCGAAACCGCCTCAAAGGATTTATGAACCCGCAACCCTGCGACGGATGCGGTGGCAAGCGGCTCCGACCGGAAATCCTGGCCGTGACGCTGGGCGGCGAGAAGGGGAGCCAGCATTCCCTTTCCAGCACTCAGAAGCGCGAGGAGCGCGCAGGCCGACTGAAAGCCAAATCGTTGGGCGCGGAATCCGGGTCCAGCAGGGTTCCGGGCCTTTCCATTATGGACGTGTGCAACATGTCCGTGTCCGAGGCCAACGACTTTTTCGCGCAACTGAAGCTCTCGGAGTTCCAGCAGAAAATTGTTGGCGATGTCATCCGCGAGATTCGTTCGCGTCTTCAATTTCTCCAAAGCGTCGGCTTGGGATACCTCACGCTTGACCGTGAAAGCGGCACCCTCAGCGGTGGCGAGGCGCAACGCATCCGGCTAGCCACGCAGATTGGCGCCGGATTGGTTGGCGTGCTTTACATCTTGGATGAGCCGAGCATCGGACTGCACCAGCGCGACAATGAGAAACTGCTCAGGACGCTCGAAGGCCTGCGCGACCTGGGCAACTCCGTCCTGGTCGTTGAGCACGACGAGGATACCATTCGTCGCGCGGATTATGTTCTTGATCTTGGTCCCGGCGCGGGCGTGCGCGGCGGAGAACTGGTGGCCGCCGGAACCGTTCAGGAAATTGAAGCCGTGGAGCGCTCGTTGACAGGCCGGTACCTGCGGGGCGATTTGTCCATTTCCGTTCCCAAGACCCGTATCAAGCCCACACCGGAACGCGGATGGATTGAAGTGATGGGCGCTTGCGAGAACAACCTTCAGAACATTCACGCGCGCATTCCGCTGGGCACGCTTACCTGCGTCACTGGCGTCAGCGGTTCGGGCAAAAGCACGCTCGTGGATGACATTTTGCGCCGGGCGCTATTTCGCAAAATGCACGGTTCCAAGGAACAACCCGGGCGGCATGAGGCGATCAAAGGCTACGAAAATTTGGAGAAAGTCATTGTCATAGACCAGACCCCCATCGGGCGCACCCCTCGCAGCAATCCCGCCACCTACACTGGCATGTTCAACCAGATTCGTGATCTGTTTGCCAAGCTGCCGACGGCAAAAGTCCGCGGCTACGACGCGGGCCGGTTCAGCTTCAACGTCAAGGGAGGACGATGCGAAAAGTGCCAGGGCGACGGGTTGATTAAAATCGAAATGCACTTCCTGCCGCCGGTCTATGTGACCTGTGAGGCCTGCGCTGGACGCCGCTATAATCGCGAAACGCTCGAGATCAATTACAAGGGAATGAACATCGCCGACGTGCTGGACATGACCGTGGACGAGGCGGCCACGTTTTTCCGGGCTGTGCCGCAGATTTACGAACCGTTGTTGACTCTAGCCGAAGTCGGTTTGGGTTACATTCGGCTGGGGCAATCCGGCACCACTCTGAGCGGGGGCGAGGCTCAGCGGGTGAAACTGGCCTCCGAATTGAGCCGCAAATCCACCGGGCGCACGCTTTACATTCTCGACGAGCCGACGACCGGCCTGCACTTTTACGACGTTTCCAAGCTATTGGAAGTCCTGTTCAAGCTGCGCGCATCGGGCAACACGCTGCTCATTATCGAACACAATCTGGACGTAATTAAAACCGCTGACTGGGTGATTGACCTTGGCCCGGAGGGCGGAACCGGCGGCGGGCGCATCGTGGCCGAAGGCCCGCCTGAAGCCATCGCCCAATGCCCGCAAAGTTACACGGGCCAATTTTTGAATCGTCTCCTGGAGCTTCCCGTCGGATAATCACGCCTGCGGAAAAATGAAACGGCACTTCAAACGCGTCGGTTGTCTTATGGCTATGGCCCTGCTGATGTCCAGCGGGGCGCAGTTTCTTTTTGCGGCAGGCCCGGTTGAAACTCGCGCGTTTCGCGCCGCAGCGGCGGTCTTTGAGGACAAGGTATATTCGGCTGCGGAACGGCAGTTTTCGGATTTTTTAAACCGTTATCCCAACTCCGATTTTCGAGCCGAGGCGGTGTTGCTGTTGGCGCGCAGCCGGTTTCACCAATCCAATTACGACGGCGCGGCGCTCTTGCTTGAGGCCGAGTTGCCGCAGGCGGGCAACGTTGCCGACCAGTATCATTTCTGGCTTGGCGAAAACGCGTTTCAAAGCGGCAGCTTCGAATCCGCCATTGAACATTACGAGCGATTGTTGCAGGGGCATTCCGGCTCAGCGCATTTTCTGGAAGCTGCCTATAATCAGGCGTTGGCCGCTTCCAAGATGGGTGACTGGGAGCGCGTGGCTGCATTGCTTGGCGCCCCCCAAGGGCATTTTCAATCCACCGCCCAGGTCAAACCTTCAGACCGGTTTGCCATTCATGGAAATCTGCTGTTGGGTGAGGCTTTATTTAACCGCAAACAGTGGAGTCGGAGCGAGCAGGTGCTCGGCGCACTTTCCGGCCAGGCACTGCCTCCTGATTCCAAATGGCGGCAGGCATTTCTGCTCTGCAAAGTGCAACTGGCTGCTGGCCGGCTTGAGGCAGCGCTCTTGACCAGCAGCAATTTGCTGCAAAGTGCCTCTGGCTTGGGGCGGCCACGGCTCACTGCGGAAGCCAATGCGCTGCAAGGCGAGATTCTGGAAAAATTAAACCATCCCGTTGATGCGGTTTCTGCATACGAAAAAAACCTGGCTGACAGTTTGCCGCTGCCGCTTCGGAGGCAGGCGCTTTATAAAATTGTGGAGCTCAACTTGGCGCATAATAAAACAGACGAGGCGGTTGCGCGGTTGGAGAAATTTGTCGAGCAATATCCCAACGACGTCACCTTGGATTTGGCGCTCTTCACTTTGGGCGAACTGCGCTTGAAACAGGTTTTTAGTTCACCGCAAGCCTCCGGAACCTTGAATTTGGTGGTCCAGGCGCAGACAAATTTCAACCGGGTGCTGATTGATTTTCCACACAGTGAATTCATCGGGCGGGCATTTCTCAACCGAGGGTGGTGTGGATGGATTTTGGAGCGATTCGACGAAGCCCAGAGAGATTTTGCTGAAGCTGTGGCGCGGTTGCCGGTGTCTGAAGACCAGGCTATTGCGCGTTACAAGCTCGCTGATTGTTTGTTCAAGCAGCAGAACTATTCCGAGTCGGTCCGTCATTATAAGGCACTTGTGGCGGATTACAGTCAGTTTCCTGCGGTGCGCGAAACCCTATTTGATCAGGCTCTTTATCAGACCGTGCGGGCCAGCTTGGCTATGAATGATCCGGAATCCGCCCAAGATGCCATGGAGCGTATTTTGAAGTGGTACCCTCACACCGGCTATGCGGAGCGCAGTTTGCTGTTGGTTGGGCAGGATCTCAGCCGCAAGGGAAGTCCTGGCGAGGCGCTCAAGTTGTTCCGTGAGTTTGTTGACAAGGCGCCTCAATCGCCACTGCTGCCCGAGGTAAAACTGGCCATTGCGCGAACCTGCGCACAGGAAGGATTGTGGGAGCAATCTACGGAAATTCTAAATCGGTGGATATTTGAATTCCCCGGCCATCAATTATTGGCTCACGCGGAATTTTCACGAGCCTTGGCCGTGAATCACGCGGGCAGCCAGACCAAAGCCTTGGAATTATTTGCGGCATTCATTGAGCGGTTCCCGTCCAACAGTCTAGCGGCGCAGGCGCAATACTGGATTGCTGACCATTATTACAACCTGGATGAATTCGCGCTGGCCGAACATCACTTTCAATTGGTCAAAGGCTTTAATCCGTCACTGGAACTGGCGAGTCAGGCACGAATGGGGGCTGGACGCGCAGCTTATTCGCGTCAAGGCTTTAAAGAGGCTCGGGAGTATTTTTTGGAATTAATCAATGACCCAACGACGCCTGCCGGCTTTTTGGCTGATAGTTATATTGCGTTAGGAGACGTGTCATTTGTCCAGTTTTTGGCTGAAACCAACAAGTCGAGCATTGAGTCGACCAATCTGTTTGATGACGCCATCAAAGCATTCAGCAAAGTGGCCAAGGATTATTTCACCAATGCCGTCAGCCTTCAGGCAATTGGGCGCAGAGCCGACAGTTACGCACAGTGGGCGTTCGTAAAGGATGATGTGGCAAAAGTCGAATTGGCGATGGCCGATTATCAGAGTGTGTTGCAATCGCCCTTGGCTGATCCTGCTTCCCGTGCGCAAGCAGCGATGGGACTGGGGTTGCTGTTGGAAAAACAAGGACGCATGGATGACGCCTGGGACCGCTACGCTAGCGTCGTATATTTTGCCGAAGATGAAACATATGACCCCAGATGGGTGAAGGAGGCGGGATTGGCGGCCGCTCGACTTTGTGAAAGTCGGGAGCAATGGGATCAGGCGATCCATGTTTACCGGCGGCTACAGGCGCTTTTGCCTGCTTTGAAACCCACTGTTGAGCGGCGTATTTCTCTGGCACGTGGACGTTTGGAGTCTTCAAAGAATTAATTAAAAGCGCCTCGTTTGACACCATCATGGGCTTCTATTACGCTTTGCATGTCATATGAGCAATACGACTGATCAATCCGCTGTTGTCACCCTGACCGAATCTGCTGCAGTGCAGGTAAAAGCCATGGTGGCTTCGGGGGAAAACGCGGGAAAATTCCTGCGGGTGTATGTGGAGAGTGGAGGATGTTCCGGTCTGCAATATGGCATGGTTTTTGACGATCAGCTCGAAGATAACCTGATTTGCACTTTACACGGTGTGTCAGTTGCAGTGGATCCTTTTAGTGCCAATTACATTCGAGGTGCCGTAGTAGATTTCAGCGATGCGCTGACTGGCGGTGGGTTTAAGATAATTAATCCCAATGCTCGTCAAAGCTGTGGATGTGGAAAGTCTTTTGAGGCTTAAATGGCTCACCATTTAAGCAAAAACAGCCGTTCCGTGCGATGCGGAACGGCCTTTTTATTGTTGAAATAAAATTTGGTGTCAGGAAGGGATGCATGGGTTGCACACACGGCTCAAAAGCGTCATTTTTGGAAGTTAATGAAGAATATAAAATAGGTTGGGGATTGCGATTAAATTCCAAAAAAACCGGTTGACACCGTGGGGGAACTTACCTAGCTTCACGCAGGTCAATTGGGCCGTGAAGCACTAAATACACATTAGCCCTGAGCTTTTAAGAGGAAAGAAGGGGCTAATGGGATTTTTTGTCGTTTTTTACAGGCGGGAAAAAGTTGGCCGTTTTGCCCACGTAGCTCAGTTGGCAGAGCACGTCCTTGGTAAGGACGAGGTCATCGGTTCAATCCCGATCGTGGGCTCCAGTTTGACAATTTAAACAAAAAAGAAAAACACAACAATACCAGGAGACAGCAAATGGCAAAAGAATCGTTTCAAAGGACTAAACCGCACGTCAATGTCGGCACGATTGGCCACGTTGACCATGGTAAATCAACCTTGACCGCATCCATTGTTGAGGTGCAAGCCCGCAAAGGGTTGGCTAAGCCGATCAGTTACGCCGAAATCACCAAAGGTGGGACTGTTCGTGACGCTACTAAGACAGTGACCATAGCGGTTTCACACGTTGAATATGAAACAGCCAAGCGACATTATGCGCACGTTGACTGTCCTGGTCATGCTGACTACGTCAAAAACATGATTACAGGTGCCGCTCAGATGGATGGTGCTATTTTAGTGGTCAGTGCTGCCGACGGTCCAATGCCACAGACCCGTGAGCACATTCTGCTTGCTCGTCAAGTCGGTGTGCCGGCTATCGTTGTCTTCCTCAATAAAGTTGATTTGGTGGACGACCCTGAGTTGCTTGACTTGGTGGAAATGGAAATCCGCGACCTTTTGAGCAAATATCAATTCCCGGGAGACACCACTCCGGTTGTGCGTGGCAGCGCGACTGCGGCTTTAGCTGCCAAGCCTGAAGGCGAGAAGGCCATTCAGGAATTGATGGATGCAATCGATAGTTTTATTCCGGAGCCGGTTCGCGAAGTGGATAAGCCGTTCCTGATGTGCATTGAAGACGTGTTCAATATTGAAGGCCGCGGCACGGTGGTTACCGGACGTGTTGAGCGTGGCGAGTTGAACAAAATGTCTGAAGTAGAAATCGTTGGTATCCGCGACACTCGTAAGACCGTGGCGACGGACATTGAAATGTTCCGCAAGTTGCTTGACAAGGCCAGCGCGGGTGACAACGTCGGTGTGTTGTTGCGCGGCACCAAGAAAGAAGAAGTGGAGCGCGGAATGGTTCTGGCCAAGCCGGGAAGCATCACCCCACATACCAAATTCAAGGCTGAAGTGTATGTGTTATCTAAGGAGGAAGGTGGGCGCCATACTCCCTTCTTCACTAATTACCGTCCGCAATTCTATTTCCGAACCAGCGACGTGACTGGCACTGTTTCCCTACCTCAGGGCGGGGAAATGGTTATGCCTGGCGATACTGTTTCAGTCGAGGGTTCATTGATTGCCCCGATTGCCATGGAAAAAGACAAGCGATGTG